>JAEUJG010000178.1 GCA_016794765.1 Spirochaetaceae bacterium
TTCCGAGCTGCTCCGCGACCGCCTGCCCGAGGGCTGGGAGCTCCGCGATCTCGGGCGCTTCACCCTCAAGGACCTGGGCCGTCCCGAGGCGGTGTCCCAGCTCGCGGCTCCCGGCCTCCGCGGGAACTTCCCCGCCCTCAAGTCCCTGGACCGCCAGCCGCACAACCTGCCCCTCCTGCCCGGGGCCTTCATCGGCCGCGAACGGGAGATGCTCGCCCTGCGCGCGGCCTTCGCGTCCTGCGCAGACGCCGGGGGCTCCGTGGCTTGCCGCCTCCTCACGCTCGTCGGCCCCGGAGGCGCCGGCAAGACGCGCCTGGCCGTCCAGGCCGGCGCGGAACTGATCGACGAGTTCGAGGGCGGCGTCTGGTTCGTCGACCTTTCCGCCTGCACCGAGGCCGAGGGCACCGCCCGCGCCGTCAACCGCGCTCTCGGCGTGCGCGAAGGCGGCGGCCGGAGCGCGGAGGCGCTCGAACGGCACCTGGGAACCCGGAGGGTCCTCCTCATCCTCGACAACCTGGAACAGGACCACGAGGCGGTGGGCCTCGTCGCGGAGCTCCTTTCGGCCTGCCCCGGGCTCGCCGTCCTGGCCACGAGCCGCGAGGGGCTCAAGCTGCGCTGGGAGCGCCTCCTGCCCCTTTCCTCCCTCGGCCTGCCCGAACCGGGGGCCGCCGCCGACCTCGAGCGGCTCAGGCACTACGAGGCCGTAACGCTTTTTCTCGACCGGGCGGCCCAGGCGCGGCCCTCCTTCGCCATCAATTCGCGCAACGCGCCGGCGGTCGCCGAACTCTGCCTCAGGCTGGACGGGATCCCCCTCGCCATCGAGCTCGCGGCGGCCCGCCTCAAGGCCTTTTCCGTCGAGGAGATCCTGGAGCGGATGGAGGCCGATCTCGGCTTCCTCGATTCCGGGGGTTCCGACCTGCCGGCCCGCCACCGGACGCTCCGCGCCGTCGCGCAATGGAGCTACAACATTCTCGGCAAGGCGGAAAAGACCGCCTTCCGCGCCCTCGGTTCCTTCGGCGCGGGTTTCACCCTCGACTCGGCGGAAGCCCTGCTCGCCGCGGTGGAGGGCCGGGCCCGGCAAAAGCTGCCCGAGGACATCTCCTCCCTCGTGGAGAAGAGCCTCCTCGTCCGGGAAGAGGAGGCAGGGGAGGGCGAAGGCGAGACGCGCTACCGGATGCTCGAGTCCCTGCGCGCCTACGCGCGCGAGCGCCTGGAGGCGGGGGGCGAGGCTCAGGCCGTCTACGATGCCCACGCCGAGCGCTTCCTTGCCCTCGCCGCCGGTGAAAGCCGGAGCGGCGCCGGGCATGGCGGCGCCGGCCGGAGTGGCGCCGGGCATGGCGGCGGCCAGGGCGGCGGCCAGGGCGACACCGAGGCGCGCCGTTTTCGTCGCATCGACCGCGAATACGCCGACTATCGCGCCGCCTTGGAGCGCTTCCTCGCCGCCGGCGAAGCTTCCAAGGCCCTTCGCCTCGCCACCGGGCTTGGCGGCTACTGGCTGGCGCGCGCCGCCTTCGAGGAGGGCACCGAGCTCCTCCGCCGCGTCCTGGCAGGCGCCTGCGCGGCGGCCGGCGAAGGGACTTCGGCCGCGGACGGAGCGGCGACCGCTTCGGAACAGCCATTCCGCCTCGCCGCGCGGCGCTGCCGCGCATCGATACAACTTGCCGCCCTGCTCCGCGGGGCCGCCCGTCTCGACGAGGCCTTCGCCGCCCTCGACGGGGCGCGCGGCCTCCTCGAGGCCGAAGGGGCCTGCGATGGCGATCCCGGCCTTGCGGAAGGCGATTTGCGGCGGGAACTGGCGGTCGCCTCGGGCTGGACCCTCCAGGCCGCCGGCCGCGCCGCGGAGGCGAAGCTCGCCTTTGAGTCGGCCCTCTGTCCGGATGGGGGAGAGGCGAAGTCCGGAAGGGCCTTGGCCTCCGCAAGGCACGGGCTCGGCGCCCTGGCCCTGAACGACGGTCGCCTTGAGGAAGCCCGCGGCCTCCTGGTCGCGGCGCGGGAGGGGTACCGCCGCGCCGGGGACGAAGCCTCCGTCGCGAGGGCCGCGAACGTCCTCGGCCTCGCGGAGCTTCGGCGCGGGGACCGGCGGGCGGCCCTCCGGAGCTTCGCCGCTTCGGCGGCGGCCTTGCGCGCCAACGAGGATTGGATGGGCTACGCCGCCGCCGCGAACAACCTCGCCTGCCTGGCCGCCGACGGCGGGGATCAGGCGGCCGCCCTTGAAGGCTTTGCCGAGGCGGAGACCGTCGCGAGATCCCGCGGGCTCGCCGGCCTGCTGGTGGCGGTCCTCGTCGGCCAGGCGGA
This sequence comes from Spirochaetaceae bacterium, assembly GCA_016794765.1. Classification (GTDB taxonomy): domain Bacteria; phylum Spirochaetota; class Spirochaetia; order Treponematales; family Rectinemataceae; genus JAEUJG01. The sequence continues at coordinate 2,296 of JAEUJG010000178.1, forward strand.
GAGCCTCCTGGCGCTCGGCCGGATCGACGAGGCGGCCGCCAAGGCTGAGGAGGCGGACGAGCGCTCGAGCCCCTGGGGTGCCGTGCGGGAAGCGGGCTGGAGCCTCCGCGTCCGGGCGGCGGTGGCGCGCTCCCGCGGCGACGAAGCCGTGGCGGCCGAGCTCTTCAAGCGGGCGGAGCGCGTGTTCACGGCCGCCGGCGACGCGGCGGAGGCGGCGGCAACCGCCGCGGCCGCCATGGCTCCGGCCGCCGCTCCGCCGGGGGCTCCGGCCCGCGAGCCGGGCGGCGGACACGATGAAGGCGCATGACGCGAAACCATTTCTAAGGGAGGCATGATGAAGCTCAAGCGGTGCATGATGCGGACGGCCCTGGCGGCCGGGCTCGCCGCGTTCGCGGCCTTCGGGGCCTTCGCCAATCCGGGCGGCTACGGGATCCTCCTCGGCGGGGAGAAGGTCGTGGAGGTATGGCGCAACGGCGTCCTCGTGGGGCGCCTCGAATACGACGAGACGCGCGCGCTGAATAAAGCCTCGGGAGGGCGGGGCGATTTCGCCGGCCGCCTCCTGGTCGACTTCGGCCTCGTGAAGCTCTCGTCCGCCGAGTTGCCCGCGGACTACCGAGGCGGCGGCGAGGCGCTTCGCGTGGCCTTCTTCCTGCGCCAGAAGGAGGAGCTCAAGCCCTACGTGCCCGCCGAGGGGGAAGGGCTTTCCGTCCAGCTCTGGGTGCGGCTCGGCAAGCGGGGTGAGAACGTCGCGGCCCTGCTTCCGAAGATCCGTCTCTCGGCCCAGCCCGGACCGGGATCGCGGGAGGGCAAGGGCTGGCGGTTCCTCGAGCAGGTCCGCGACCGGGCCGAACCGATCGGCGTGCAGCTCGGCTCCGTATCCCTGGTGGACCACGGCGAGGGGCGTTATGCGATCCTTGAATTCGTCGCGTGGCCCTCGGACGATCCCTACGTCATCATCCCCGGCGATTGAAGGAGGTATCCATGCTGTACAGTCTGGCCCGCGTGGACGAGGGCAAGCTCGAGGCGATCCGCGGCCTTGAGCGGAAGCTCGGGAAGCCCGTCCTGGCCTTCTCCGGCTGGCGCGCGGAGCCGGTCGAGCTGAGCGAGGCCGAACTGGCCGAGCTCAGGGAGGCCGAGAAGAAGACCGGGCTTTGCCTGGTGGCCGTCTCGACCTGAAGGCGGTCCGGCGCCGGTTTTTGAAAAAAGGCAGTTGACGGCCCGGAAAAGAGCCAGTACGATATCCTCGTTGTGCAAACGATTGCGCAACGAGGAGCAGCATGGCGGTGACCGCGCGCGACATAGCGCGATTGGCCGGGGTATCGATCTCGACGGTGTCCCGGAGTCTCAACGACAACCCCCGCATTTCCGCGGAGACGAGGGAGCGGATCAAGCGCATCGCCGCGGAGCTCGATTTCGAGTTCGACGCCAGCGCGCGCAGCCTCTCGACGCGCCGCTCCGGCACGGTAGCCATCGTCTGCCCCGCCTTCCTCGACCGCTTCGAGAACGGACTTTACCTCAACCTCCTCATCCACGACCTCAGGCAGGGACTCGCCGCCCGGGGGCTCGATTGCATCGTGACGGAGGCCGTCGCCCCCTCCGGCGCGAGCACCTTGCGGCGCCTCGTCCTCCAGCGGAAGGTTGACGGAATCCTCCTTCTCCTCTCCGCCACGACGCCGGAGGATTGGACCTTGATCCGGAAGCGCGGGATTCCGGTGGTCCAGGTGCATTACGCGCCTTCGTATTTCGACGCGAGCCGGCTCGATTATTTCTTCACCGACAACGTTTTGGGCGGTCGGCTCGCCGCCGAGGCGATGCTGGAGGCCGGCTCCGGCCGTCTGGCCTGCCTTACCGGCACCAGTCCGAATTCCGAAGCCCTCGACCGCGAGCGCGGCTGGCGGGAGGCCCAGGAGGACCGCGGCATCGCGCCGGACGGGCGCTTGCGCTTCGAGGCGGAACACAGCTACGAGGCCGCCTATACCTGCGTCCGCCGCAACATCGCGATCCTCCGCGAGGCTGACGGCCTCTTTGCCTTCACCGACATCATGGCACTGGGCGTACTCGGCGCGCTCGCCGACGAGGGCATCGCCGTACCCCGGGACTTCCGCGTCGTGGGTTACGACGACCTCGAGATCGCCACCTGGGTGCGCCCCCGCTTGACGACGATCCGCCAGCCGAGGGAGGAGATCGCCCGCTTGGCGACCGACCGCCTGTTCTCCCTCCTTGAAGGCAAGGGCGGCGGCGTCGAACAACGGATGATCGCGCCGTCGCTCGCGCGGCGGGAAAGCTGCTGAGGTTTTTTTATGGATAATGTGCAAACGGTTGCGCACGATGTGCGATCCCCGGGCCGGACCTGGTGGAAGGAAGGGATCGTCTACCAGATCTATCCCCGCAGCTTCATGGACTCGAACGGCGACGGCGTCGGCGATCTCGCGGGTATAGCCTCCAAGGCCGATTACCTGGCCTCGCTCGGCGTGGACATCGTCTGGTTGAATCCCGTGTACCGTTCCCCCAACAAGGACAACGGCTACGACATCAGCGACTACGAGGAGGTGATGGAGGAGTTCGGCACGATGGCCGATCTCGATCGCCTCGTCGCGGCCCTCCACGGGCGCGGCATCCGGGTCCTCATGGACCTCGTCGTCAACCACAGTTCGGACGCGCATCCCTGGTTCGTCGAGTCGCGCTCCTCCAAGGATTCCCCGAAGCGGGACTGGTACATCTGGAAACCGGGCAAGGAAAGCGGAGCGCCGAACAACTGGAAGGCCTGTTTCACCGGAAGCGCCTGGGAGCTCGATCCGGCCACCGGCGAGCACTACCTCCACCTCTTCGATCCGGGCCAGCCGGACCTCAACTGGGAAAATCCCGAGCTCAGGCGGGCGGTCTACGCCATGATGCGGCGCTGGTTCGAGCGTGGGATCGACGGCTTCCGGATGGATGTCGTGACGCTGTTCTCCAAGGATCCCTCCTACCGGGATCTCCGGCCCGGGGAGGGGATGTTCTCGCCCTCCGCGCCCTACATCTGCGGCCCCCGCCTCCACGAATTCCTGCGCGAAATGCGCAAGGAGGCCCTGGACGGCTTCGACGCGATGATGGTCGGCGAGGCGCCCGGCGCGACGGTGGAAAGCGCCTTGGAGCTCGTCGGCGAGGATCGAGGGGAACTCGACATGCTCTTCCAGTTCGAACTCATGGGCATCGACCACGTCGAAGGGGACAAGTGGCGCCAAAAGCCGATCGACCTCGTCGAAATGAAGCGCGTCGTCGAACGCTGGCAGCTTGGGCTGGCCGGCCGCGCCTGGAACTCGAACTACCTCATGAACCACGACCAGCCTCGCTCCGTATCGCGCTTCGGCGACGACGGACGCTTCCGCACCGAATCGGCCAAGGCCCTCCTCCTTTTCAACCTTTCGCTCGCCGGCACTCCCTACATCTACCAGGGCGAGGAACTCGGCATGGCGAACGCGCCCTTCGCCTCGATCGCGGATTGCCGCGACGTCGATACGCTCAACTACCACAAGGAAGCCCTGGCCGCGGGCCTGGGCGAGGCCGAGGCGATGCGCTCGATCCGCTACATGAGCCGCGACAACGCGCGCACGCCGATGCAGTGGAGCGGCGAAGCGAACGCGGGCTTCAGCACCGGACGGCCGTGGATCGGCGTCAACCCCGACCACCGCCGGATCAACGCGGAGGCCGAAGAAGCCGATCCGGATTCCGTCCTCCATTTCACCCGCTCGATGACGCGCTTCCGCCGGGAGCGGAAGGTCCTCGTGTACGGTTCCTTCGAGCTGCTCGCCCGCGCGGATCCGCGGCTCTTCGCCTTCCTCCGCGAGGGCGAGGGCGAGCGTCTTCTCGTAGAGATCAATTTCTCGGGAGAACCGACGGCGGCCGCCGCGCTCCCCGGGGATTGGACAATCCTCATCTCGAACCTCGGACCTTCCGGCGGTCCGAGACCCGCGGTCCTGGCGCCCTGGGGGGCGAGGATCTCGGCGCCAGCTTAGGCTTTTTCGCCCTTTTGGCGGGCGATGACGCAATCCGTACTTGCACTGTAGGAGGTGCCCCATGCGACGATGTATCGCGACGTTCCTGATCCTGAGCCTCGGGCTCGCTGCGGCGGTCATGGCCGCGCCCGCGAAGCCGGCGACGATCACGATGTTCCAGCTCAAGGTGGAGATCAAGGACGCGCTTGACGCCTATGCGGCGAAGTACGGCGCGGCCAATCCCGGCGTGACCGTCAAGGTCGAGACGCTCGGCGGCGGCGCCGATTTCGCCGGCGCCCTCAAGGCCAAGATCCAGGCCGGCCAGATGCCCGACATCTTCGTCATCGAGGGCGCGGGCCAGTACAATGTCTTCAAGGACTACATCGCCGACCTCTCCGACCAGCCCTGGGTCAAGGACACCGACCTCGCCTTCAAGGCGAACGGCAAGGTCTACGGCTTCCCGGTCGCCATCGAGGGCTACGGTCTCGCCTACAACGCCGACATCCTCAAGAAGGCCGGCGTCGATCCCGCCTCCCTGACCACGCGGGCCGCCTACGAGACGGCCTTTGCGGCCATCGACGCGAAGAAGAAGGACCTCGGCCTCGACGCCGTCGTGTCCATGGCCGCCTCCGTCTCCGGCGGCATGTGGTGGGTCGCGGGCCAGCACAACCTCGCCGCCTACTGGGGCGGCGGCCTCAAGTTCGACGACACGAGCGTCATCCAGAAGGCGCTCAAGGGCCAGCTCGACGACGCGCGCTTCGCTCAGTACGCCAAGTACGTCCAGCTCCTCTTCAAGTACGCCGACAAGAACATCCTCCTCAACGGCAGCTACGACAACCAGGTGTCCTCCTTCGCCCAGGGCAAGACCGCTTTCCTCCACCAGGGCAATTGGGTCGACCCCAACCTCAAGCAGCTCGGCGTCGCGTTCAAGATCGGCTACGCTCCCCACGCCTTCCTCGACGTCGAGCAGAAGGGCCTCTACCTCTTCGCCCCGAGCTGGTACTGCGTCAACCCGAAGAGCCCCAACGCAGCCGCGGCCAAGGCCTTCCTCGCCGCCATGGCCGGGACCGCCGAGGGCCACGACTACATGGTCAACCAGGCCGGCATGATCCCCGCCTTCAAGTCCGTGAAGCTCCAGCCCAAGGGCCAGCTCAGCCAGGCCCTGATGGCGGCCAACGCCAAGGGCGGGAACTACGGCGTGTTCTTCGGCATGCTGCCCGACGGCGCCGGCCAGAACGTCTTCGGCCCGATCTACGATCTCTTCGCCCAGAATCCCGCGAAGATCGACCAGTTCATCTCGGACATGAAGAAGGCCGTCGCGGGCCTTCCCTCCATGTGACCAGGTAGCACCAAGCCCGTACGGGAAGCCGTCCTTCCGCCCGCGCCCTGGCGGGGCGCGGGCGGGACGGCGATGGGCGAGACGAAAACCGCCGGATCGGCGCGGGCGCGGCGCGCGCCCGCCGGACCGGCACCCCATGAAGGTTGAGCAATGCGTCGACAAAGCCTCGTAAAAGTCCTCTTCGTCCTACCCTGCGTGTTCGCGTTCACGATGGTCATCCTGGTGCCCTTCTTCTACGGACTCTTCTTTTCGATGACCAACTGGAACGGCGTCTCCGAAACGACCAAGTTCGTCGGCTTCCTGCACTTCGGGAAGGTCTTCACCCAGCCGGCCTTCATCCACGCCTTCCTCGCAAGCGCGGCCTACACCGCGATCAACGTGACCCTCGTCAACGCCGCGGGTTTCGCCCTCGCCCTCGTCGTCACCGGGAACCTGCGCTTCAGGAATTTCTATCGCGCGGGATTTTTCGCCCCCTACCTCATCGGAGGGATCGTGCTGGGCTACATCTGGCAGTTCCTCTTCAATAGCGCGATCCCGGCCCTCGGCAAGGCTTTATCGATCGAAGCCCTGCAGGTTTCCTTCCTAAGCCGCGCCGATTCCGTCATCTGGGCCATGTCCTTCGTCAACACTTGGCAGTACGCCGGCTACATCATGCTGATCTTCATCGCCGCGATCCAGGCGATCCCCGCCTCGCTCATGGAGGCGGCCAAGGTCGACGGGGCGGGCTATTTCAGGCGCGTCTTCCACATCCTCATGCCGATGATGGCCAACGCCTTCACCATCTCGCTCTTCCTGACCCTTACGACCTCGTTCAAGCAGTTCGACATGAATTTCACCCTCACCAACGGAGGCCCGGCAACGCGCTTCCTGGACCAGCCGGTCATGGCCAGCCAGCTGCTCGCGATGGACATCTTCAACACCGCCAAGGCGAACCGCATGGCCGAGGCCCAGGCCAAGGCCGTCGTCCTCTTCGTCGCCCTCGTCGCGGTCTCGCTCGCGCAGGTATCCATCAACAAGAAGAAGGAGGTGGAGCAATGACCCGCGTCCATCGAGGCGCCCGCGTCCTGGCTGAACTCGCCGTGGTCGCCCTCTTCGCCCTCTTCATGATTCCATTCGCCATGGTCGTCCTCAATTCGGCCAAGACGGCGCAGGGCATCATCTTTGATCCCCTTTCCTGGCCGACCGACTGGGGCCGGCTCCCCAGGAATATCGGGCTCATCTTCAGCAACTCCACGGTCCGCTACGCGGGCGCCTTCCTCGACAGCGCGCTCATCACCTTCTTCTCCCTCGTGGTCATCGTCCTCTTCTCGTCGATGTGCGCTTGGGCTCTCGTCCGCACGCGCAAGGCCTGGGCGACGATACTGTTCTTCGTCTTCGTCGCGGCCATGGTGATACCCTTCCAGGTCCTCATGTTCCCCTTGGTGCGCTGGATGCGGATCCTGGGGGACTTCCTCCACGTGCGGCTCCTGCAATCCATCCCGGGCATGGTTTTCGCGTATCTCGGCTTCGGATGCCCGCTTTCCATTTTCATCTTCCACGGCTTCATCAAGAACATACCCTACGAGCTCGAGGAGTCGGCGACGATCGACGGTTGCGGCCAGGCGCGGACCTTCTTCGAGATCGTGTTCCCGCTTCTCCAGCCGATCATCATCACCGTGCTCATCCTCAACGGCATCTGGATCTGGAACGACTACCTGCTCCCCCTCCTGATGCTAGGCTCGAGCGGCGCGGTGCAGACGATTCCGATCGCGGTGACGGCCTTCGCCGGCGCCTACCTGAAGCAGTGGGACCTCATCCTCACCTCGACCTTGATAGCGATGCTCCCGGTCATCGTCCTCTACCTCTTCGCGCAGCGATACATCATCAGGGGCATGATCGAAGGAGCGATAAAATAAGGCCCCGCGTCGCGGAGCCGGATACGGATAGCGGAGGTTCATCGTGAAGATCGCATTGGTCGGAGCGGGCAGCGCGCAGTTCGGCTGCGGCACGCTCGGCGACATTTTCTCCAGCAAGGTCCTTGCGGGTTGCGAGATCGCCCTGCACGACATCAATCCGGAAACCCTCGGCGAGACCCTGAAGATCGCCCGGGAGTTTGCGGCCGCCCA
>JAEUJG010000238.1 GCA_016794765.1 Spirochaetaceae bacterium
CCAACAAGGAGCGACTGCCACGCCCGAAACAACGACGACCGCGCCGAGGCGCGGGGACATGACGGAATGAGCGGCCCCGTGCGCGTGATCTTCGCCGTCGGGGATCCGGCGGAGCGTTCGGCCTTCGCCCGGCTCGTCTCCTCCGGAGGTTGCTGCCTCGTCCATTATCCCCGGGACATCGCCGAGGTCGAGAAGCTCTTCTCCACCGACGGCGCCGACGTGATAGTCACCGACTTTTCCTTCCACAACGGCGCTTTCGCCGACTGGCTCACCTTCTGGCCCCTGCCCGCCGTGCTCCTGACCGACTCCGGAGACGACGCCGAGCGCATCGAAAAGACCATCCGCGACGAGGCGAGCGTCTTCCTCGAGAGGGATCCCGAAGGCCGCTATCTCGCGCGGCTTCCCATCCTCATCCGGAAGGTGCTCAACATCCGCGAGAGCATCACGCGGCAGAACGCCCACCTCCAGATGACCGAGCACCAGTACCTGAACCTCCTCCAGGCGATTCCCGACATCGTCTACATCCTGGACGGGGAAGGGCGCTTCATGTACCTGAACGATTCGGTCAGGAACCTCGGCCACGATCCCGCAAAGCTGATCGGCAAGCACTTCAGCGAGATAGTCCACCCCGCCGACGTGCCCAAGGTCAGCCGCGGCGAGGTCCTGCGCGCCTTCACCGGCGTCTGCACCGGCCAGGACAACGCGCCCAAGCTCTTCGACGAGCGCCGCGCCGGCAACCGCATGACCAAGAACCTCGAACTCCGGCTCCGCCGCAACGTGGACGCCGAGGGCTTCCTCTACGCCTCCGTCAACGCCTACGGCGAGGTCAACTGCGCGGGCTGGAAGCTCCCGGAGTACGAGAACATCGACCTCGGCACCGTCGGCATCATCCGCGACATCACGGTGCGCAAGGAGCACGAGCAGGAGCTCGAGGCCGCCCTCGCCGCCAAGGAGATCCTCCTCAAGGAGATCCACCACCGCGTCAAGAACAACCTCCAGGTCGTCTCGAGCCTCCTCAACCTCCAGGAGAACGTCGTCGAGGACGAGTCGGCGCGCCACGTCTTCCTCGAATGCCAGACCCAGGTCCAGTCCATGGCGATGGTCCACGAGGTCCTCTATCGTTCGGACAACTTCGAGGGCGTGGAGATGCAGCGCTACTTCGAGCGCCTCGTCGAGTACCTCTCGGGCGTCTACGACGGCGGCTACCGCGGCGTGCGCTGCGCCGTCGAGGCCGATTCCATCGTCCTCGACCTCGACGCGGCGATACCCATCGCCCTCATCGTCAACGAGCTCGTCTCGAATTCCTTCAAGCACGGCTTCCCGGGCGGCCGAACCGGCAACATCCGCATCGAGATGACCGATCGCCAGGAACGCTGGGAGGTCTCCGTTTCCGACGACGGCGTCGGCTTCGAAGCCACGCGCAATCCGGAGCGGGAACACGGGCTCGGCACGGAGCTGATCCACGCCCTTTCGGCCCAGCTTCGCGGCGAGGTCGAGCTTTCCGCCGGCCATGGCGCCCGGACGACGATCCGCTTCCCCGCAAGCTAGGTTTTCGAAGCCTCCGGATCGGGGGCGACCCGCACCCGGGCGCCCCCGCCCTCCCGCGCTTGCTGCCCGCCCTTTCGCGGGCGCCCCAGCCCGTCGGCGCTTCCCCGGCGGCCGTCCTTGACGGCTTACTTTTTCAGCGCCTTTTCCGCCAGGGCCAGGTCGGAGAGGAGGGTCGCGTCCTTCGGCAACTCGGCCAGGGCCGCCTCGATCGCCGCCTTGGCGCCCGCATAGTCGCCCTTGTTGTACAGGGCCGCGAAGCGGTTGTGCGCGGCGGCGACATAGTTCTGCCGGAAGCCGGCCGCGGCGCGGGCCAGGCCGCCGGAACCGGGGGCCCGGCCGGCGCCTTCGGAGGCGAGGGCCGCGGCGGCGAGCCAGTCGCCGCTCCGCGCGATCCGGTTGGCCTCGTTGCCGTAAATGAAGGCGAGAAACTCCTCCCAGCGGCGTTGCGGGATGGCTCCCGAAGCCAGGGCGCGGTCGGCCGCGGCGAGGGCTTCGCGGAAGGGCAGGGTCTTGGCCGCGTCGGCCAGCTCGGCTTCGGCGATCTGGCCGAGGAGCTGGGCGCCGGCCTTGGCGCTGCCGAGGCTTTTTTTCGCCTCGACCAAGGCGCGGGCTCCCGCGTAGTCCCTGGCGTCGACCAGGCGCTGGGCGAGGGCGGCAAGCGCCGCGTCCGCGACGCCGGCCGCGTCCTTGGCGCCCGCGCCCGAGGTCGTGAGCCGCTCGGCGGCGGCGAGGGCCTCCTCCCAGCGACCCGCCTCCGCCAGGGAGACCGCCCGGTTGTAGGCGACGACCGCGCGGAGCTCCTCGAGCCGCGGCTCGGATCCGAGCGCGGCGCGGGCCGCCTCGACGAGGTCCTCGGCCCCGTCCCGGTCGCGGCGCCGTTCGAGTTCGACGGCGAGGTTGTTGACCCGGTCGAGGAGGAAATTCCTGCCCTCCTTGCCGCCCGCGAGGGCGTCGTAGGCGGTTCCGAGGGCCAGGGCCTCGCGGTAACGTCCGGTCCGGTCCAGGACGGAAGCGCGGTTGGACAGGACGAGGGCGGCGAGTTCCCGCTCGTCGATGGTCGTGCGCCGGGAGTAATCCCCCGGCGGCACGTAGCTGTAGCCCGTGACGCGGCCGAAACCGTCGGCGAACTCTTTTTTGGTGCCGGGGTCGAAGCCGTGGGGATTGGTCGTCTCGACGTCGATGTCGCGTTCCGGGAGGCGCACGAGGCAGAAGGCATGGTCGACGGTCCGCACGCCGGCGGCGGGAATGCCGAGGCGCTTGAGCGCGAGGAGGTAGACCAGGGCCGAGGAGACGCAGTTGTAGCGTCCCGTGTCCATCGCCAGGTCGAGGGTGGTGGCGTCGAGCTCGTAGCGCTTGAAGAGCCGTTCGTGGAGGAAGGCGAGGGCTGCCTCGGCCCGTCTCGCGTCGAGTATGGCCGCCGCGCCCGCCTTGGCGGTTCCCGATCCCGAACCCGGGCCCCGCGGTCCGTCCACCGCGGCGGCGAGCTCGTCGAGGAAGCGGAAGAGGCGCGCCTCGTAGGCCGCGACCTTTTCCGCGGCCAGGCCCGAGGCCAGGAAGCCGGCACGGGCGAGGTTCGCCAGGGACAGGGGCTCCCCTTGGGCGCCGATCGCGGCGAAGGCCGGATCGGGGGCAAGGAGGGCCGCGAATTCGGCATAGGCCGCCCGGCGCCTTTGGTCGACGAGGCCTGGGGTCGCTTGGCTTCCCGAGCCCTGGGCATGGGCGGCCGCCGCCGGGAGGGCGAGGAAGGCGGCGCAGAGGAGGGCCGCCAGGATGGGCCGGAGCGCCGAGGCGCGGCGGCGGAAGGCGAGTCCGGAGGCCCCGTGGGCCGTGCTTGTCTTCGTCATTCTTTTTTCCGTATTTTCAATATACCGCCAAAGGGCTATACTCGCCATCGAACCAGGAGCGACAATGGACACGCGATTCGATCTCATCGTGGTCGGGGGCGGCGCCGCCGGCCTCGCGGCCGCCCAATACGGCGCCCGCGCCAACCTTTCGACCCTTCTCGTGGAGGAGATGGCCCCCGGCGGTCAGGCCCTCCTCATCGACGGCCTTGAAAACTATCCCGGCATCCTCACTCCCGTCTCGGGCTAC
>JAEUJG010000264.1 GCA_016794765.1 Spirochaetaceae bacterium
CGGGACTGGGTCGCCGCCGACGCCGATGAGGCTCGAGACCCCGAAGCCGGCGCGGACCACCATGGCCGTGACCTCGTTCGTGAGGGAGCCCGATCGGGTCATCACGCCGATCCTCCCCGGCTTGTAGACGCGCTCGATCCAGAAGGGAAACATGCCCATCATCGCGCGGCCGGGGCTGATGACGCCGGAGGTGTTGCCGCCGACGACCCGCGCGCCGCAGGACCTGGCCGCCGCGCGGATCTCCAGGGCCTCGTGGAGGGGGATGCCGTCGGCTATCGTGACGATCTTGCGGATCCCTGAGTCGAGGGCCTCGAAGACGGCGTCCTTCGTGAATCGGGGCGGCACGAAGAGCATGGCCGCGTCGGCCGGGCGCTCCGCGACCGCGCGCCGAACGGTGTGGAAGACGGGCAGGCCCTCGACGACCTGCCCCTCCTTGCCGGGGGTCACGCCCGCGACCACCGTCGTGCCGAGGTCGATCATGTGCTTGGTCCAGAAGGATCCCTCGGCCCCGGTGACGCCCTGCACGAGGACGCGGTCGGAACGGTCAATGAAAACGCTCATCGCGTCCCTCCCTGGGCGGCCGCCTTGGGGCCGGCCTTGCCGAGCGCCACGGCCCGGCGCACCGCTTCCTCGGTGTCGAAGAGCGGGTCGAGGCCGGCGGCGCGGAGAAGCTCCACCGCCTTCTCCTCGCCCGTGCCGCGGATGCAGGCCACGATGGGGCAGCTCGGCTTGAGCTTGCCGATGGCCTCGGCTATGCCCTCGGCCATGACGTCGGCCCGGGCGATGGTGCCGAAGGTGACGATGAGGATCACCTTGGGATCGTTCTTGAGGCAGAGCTCCATCGCGCGGACGGCCTTCTTGTAGTTCGGGCCGCCGAACTCGAGATAGTTGGCGACCGAGCCGCCCTCGTCCACGATGAGGTCGTAGACGACCGTGGTCAGGCCCGCGCCGGCGCACATGAGGGAGATGTCGCCGTCGAACTGGAGGTAGGGGATGCCCTCCGCCGCGGCCTCGAAGGCGGCGTCGGAATCGTAGTAGTCCCGGCCCGGCTCGCGGTCCTTGTGGCGGAAGAGCGCGTTGTCGTCCACGGCGAGCTTGCCGTCGCCCGCGACGAGGGCGCCGGCCTTGGTCACGAAGAGGGGATTGATCTCGGCGAGCTCCGCGTCGTTGGCGCGGAAGACCCGCCAGAGCGACTCGAGGACCGAGGCGGCCTTTTTCGCTGCCTCGCCCTCGAGGCCGAGGGCGTAGGCGACGTTGCGCGCCCGGAAGGGCAGGAGGCCCTCCGCGAGCGGCACGCGCTCGCGGACGATCTTGTCGGGCGCCGTCGCCGCGAGCTCCTCGATCTCCACGCCGCCTTCGGCGCAGGCGAGGACGACCGCCTCTGCGGCCGCCGGATCCACGGTGATCGAAAGGTATATTTCCCGCTCGATGTCGACCGCCTCCTCGACGAGGAGCTTCCGCACGCCGTGCGGGCCCGAAAGGAGGGCCGTGGCCGTGTCCCGGGCCTCGGCCTCGGACTTCACGACCTTGATGAGGCCGGCCTTGCCCCTCCCGCCGCGGAGGACCTGGGACTTGAGGACGCAGGGAAATCCCAAGGTCCGGGCGGCCGCGGCGGCGGCTTCCGCGTCGAAGGCGAGGACCGACCGCGGCGTCGGGATGCCGGCGGCCGCGAAGACTTCCTTGGCTTCGTGCTCGTGGAGCTTCATGCCCGCCTCACTTTCCGTACTTCGCCCAGAGGCCGCCGAAAATCTCCTCGTCGGAGGGGCGGTTCATGGGGAGGGGCAGGGAAAGCCAGGTCACGTTGATGAAGTGACGCCAGTGGATGTTCTCGCTCGTGATGTTGCCGCCCCAGGTGCCGCAGCCGAGGGTGACGGTGGAGGGCATGCCGTTGGCGAAAGTGCCGCCGTTGCCCGAGGCCATGCCCTGCCGGACCATGATGCGGCTCGAGCGCATGGTTTCGCCCATCGCGCGGATGTAGGTTTCGTTCGAGCTGAAAAGGCCGGAGGAGTGGCCGGTGCCGCAGGCGTCCGTGATGAGCACCACGGCCTCGAGGCCCGCCTCGAAGTTCGGGCACTTCCAGAGGGCCAGGACGGGGGAGATCTTCTCCTGCGCCCACTTCTCGGGAGCCGGGCCGCCGCGGCGGGGCAGTTCGGCCTCCACCATCAGCACCTTGGTCCCGGCGGGCGCGGCGATGCCCGCGAGGGCGGCGATCTCGGAGGCCGACTTCGCGATGACCTTCGGGTTCAGGGCTTCCTTCCCGTCCTTGCCGACGGGCCAGACCGCGGCGCGGAGCTTGGCCTTCTCCCCAGCGTCGCAGAGGTAGGCGCCTTTTTCGCGCATCGCGTCCACGAAGCGGGCGTAGACCGCCTCGTGGGCCACGACGGAATTTTCGCTGGAGCAGCTCGTCGCGTTGTCGAAGGCCTTGCTGACGGCGATCTTGGCGGCGGCGTCGACGGGATCGGCGTCCTCGGCCAGGAGCTGCACGGCGTTGCCGGGTCCGACGCCGTAGGCCGGGGTGCCCGAGGAATAGGCGGCCTTGACCATCGGCCCGCCGCCCGTCGCGACGACGAGGTCGACCTGGCGCATGAGCTCGCCCGTGCGCTCGATGGAGGGCTCCTCCACGCACTGCACGAGGTCCTCCGGCGCGCCGACCCGCTTCAGGGCCGCGCGCATGAAGTCGCAGGCCAGCTTGGAGGCGCCCTTGGCCTTGGGGTGGGGCGCGAAGATGACGGCGTTGCGGCCCTTCAGGATGGACAGGCCGTTGGACGAGGGCGTGGCGGTGGGATTGGTGACGGGCGCGAGGGCGCCGACGACGCCGACGGGCTTGGCGAACTTCATGATGCCCTTCGCCTCGTCGCGCTCGATGAGGCCGACGGACTTCGTCCCCTTGAGGTCGCGGAGCACGCCGAGCACCTTGTTCTTGTGCTTCGTCAGCTTGTCCTCGTAGACGCCCATGCCCGTCTCGTCGACGGCCGCGCGCGCCAGGATCTTGATGTTGTCGTCGTCGTAGACGGCCCAGCCGACGGCCACGCAGACCTCGTCGACGCGGGCCTGGTCCCAGCCCGCGGCCACCGCCTGCGCCGCGCGCGCGCGCGCCACGAGGCCGGCTATGTAGCGCCCGTCCTCGGTGTCCGGCGCCGCGTAGGCGGCGCTCACTTGAAGACCTCGTTCTCGAGCTCGACCACCTTGCCGAAGGCGTTCGT
>JAEUJG010000270.1 GCA_016794765.1 Spirochaetaceae bacterium
GCCCTCGAGGCGGTGGAGAAGCAGATCGACGCGGCGAGCCTCCAGGGGCTATCCCTCTTTTCGATCATCCACGGCACCGGCGAGGGGATCCTCGGCAAGGGCATCCACGACTACCTGCGCAACCAGCCCGCCGTAGCCGAATACCATTTCGCGAGGCCCGAGGAAGGCGGCTACGGCAAGACCGTCGTGCGCCTCAAGTAGGGCGCCCGCCGTCGCGCCATTCCCGCGCGGCGCGACGGCGGGGACAAGCCCGGGTTTCCCGGCAGCCGCGCGATGAAGCGCATTGTTCCTGTCTGCCCGTAAAGGTGCGCGGCTGCCGGCAAGATCGGGCCGCTCTCCCGCTCCCCGTCGGAATCGCAAGCCCGGCAAGCTCCTAGCGCTGCAAGTCCCCCACGTCCTCCCAGACGACTCCTTCTCCCGACGGGACCGCCCGCCGCGCCACGCGCCCCAAAACCGCATGGAGGAGCTCGGGGCCGAGCCCGGGCCGGAGCACCTTCTCGGTCCGCAAGAGGGCGAGGTTCTCGGCGGAGAAGGCCTCGCCCGGCTTGATGGCGCGCAGGGCGTGGATCGAGCGGTTCGTCCGGTAGTAGTTGCCCGCCTCGCTCGGAGCCAGCCGCTTGACGCCGTCGCCCAGGACCGCCTCCACGATCTCGGGGCCGTAGCGGTCGGAGAGGGCGGCGACGGTCGCCTGGGCGGGCAGTTCGGCCGCCCGGCGGACGGCCTTGACCATGGTCGCGAAGTCGGCCGGGGGAAGGGCTATCGGGTCGTCGAGGCCGGGATCGCCGCGCGAGAGGCAAATGTGCTTCTCGACGCAGGTGGCGCCCGAGGCTACGGCGAGGGAGGGCACGAGGATGGGGTCGGCCGAATGGTCGGAGACGCCGGTCGGGAGGCCGAAGACGGAGGACAGCCCGGCGAGGAGGCGGAGGTTGTACTCCTCCGCGGGGGCCGGATAGGCCGTCACGCAGTGGAGGAGGAGGACGGGACAGGCGAGGCGTTTCAGCGCCCGCTCGATGTCCGCCAGGGTCGAGACGCCGCTCGAGACCAGGACGGGGAGGCCGTAGGAGGCCAACTCGTCGATGAGGGGCAGGTGGTTGAGCTCGGGGCTCGCGACCTTCATGGCGCGGACGTCGAGCCGCCGGAGGAGACGGGCGCTCCTGAGGCCGAAGGGCGTGCAGAGGAAGAGGAGGCCCTTGGCCTCCGCCCTCTCCTTGACCGCCGCGTAAAAGTCCGCGTCGAGCTCCAGGGCGCGGAAGCGCTCGTAGATGGGCACCGGCCCGCCGGGCAGGGGGACGGAGCCCGTGTTCGGGTGGACGATCTCCTCGGCGAAGACGCACTGGAATTTCGCGCAGTCGGCCCCCGCCTCGGCGGCGGCGTCGACGAGGTCGAAGGCCTTGGCGACGTCCCCTTCGTGGGAGGTTCCTATTTCGGCTATCACGAGAGGGCGGCCGGGCGCGAACTCCGAACCGGCGACGCGGAAGTTGTGGTGCATTGCCGCTCCTTATTACGTCTTGCGTAGGCGCAGGCTATAGGGTATCATGAAATCCGGAGAGCGACAAATACGAAGGAGCCCCGCATGAAAGTCCTCTACTGCGACGTCTGCAAGAAGCCGATCGAGAATCCGACGCCCTCGCGGAATTATTTCCACATCGCCGATATCGACGTCTGCGAGCCCTGCCATGACGATCTGGCCCTGGCCCTGAAGAACACCCTCAGGACCAAGAAGCCTTTCGATTATTCCTGGCACGACGAGCTGACGATGAAGATCCTTCACGACGGCATGCAGCGCGGGAAGATCGAGCTCAAGGCCAAGCGCTAGCCGCTCGAGCGTCTTGAACCGCATAACGAGGCCGCCGAAGGGCGGCCTTTGTCATATGGTCCCGCCTTCGGCTTGGAAGTCGATAAATGGTGCGGAGACTTCAAAAAAAACGTCGAATACCGCATTGATCCCCAATGTTCGCTTAAAAACGTCGGATAGTTGACAGTTTTTTCGCCCCTATGCTATCGTGTTGCCTACAAAGAGATTCCGTCAGACTCGAACCTTAGGGCCAGCGACGGGTCCGATGCTTTGCGCTCGGGCTCCATCCGGGTCGCGGTTTCGGGCGGCAAGGAGAGCGTATGTCCGGCCACAGTAAATGGGCGACGATAAAGCACAAGAAGGGCGCGCTTGACGCGAAGCGCGGCCAGATGTTCACCAAGCTTATCAAGGAAATTTCCATCGCGGCCCGCATGGGCGGCGGCGACCCCGACGGCAACCCCCGTCTCCGCACGGCCGTCCTCAAGGCCCGCGCCGCGAACATGCCCAAGGACAACGTCGACCGCGCCATCAAGAAGGGCACGGGCGAGCTCGAGGGCGTGAACTACGAGGAGCTCGTCTACGAGGCCTACGCCCCCGGCGGCGTCGCCGTTCTCATCGAGGTCCTCACCGACAACAAGAACCGGGCGGCCGCCGAGGTACGCAACATCCTCACCCGTTCCGGCGGCTCCCTCGCCACCTCGAACGCGGTCATGCGCCTCTTCGCCCGCAAGGGCGTCATCTCCCTCGACGGCGAGAAGTGCGCCGAGGACAAGGTGATGGAGATCGCCCTCGAGGCCGGCGCCGACGACATCGTCAACGAAGACGGCGAGATCGTGGTCTACACGAGTCCCGAGGCCTTCGAGGCCGTCCTCAACGCCATCAACGGCGCGGGCATGGAGACGGACGGCGCCGAGATCTCGATGATCGCGGAGTCCAACGTCGACCTCGGCAAGGACGACGGCGCCAAGATCCAGAAGCTCATCGACAAGCTCGAGGAGTCCGACGACGTCCAGAACGTCTACCACAACGCCAACATCCCCGAGGATGCCGAAGCCTAAGGGCCCGGCCGGCGCTCCCCCTGCGGGAGACGCGTCGGCCGGAGCGGAATGCAAGGCCGGACCGCGAAGCGGTCCGGCTTTTCGCATTTTGGGCGTCGACCCGGGGCTCGCCGCCCTGGGCTGGGGCCTCGTCGAGGCGAGGGGAGGGCGGCTTCGCCATCTCGCCCACGGCCGCTTCGCCACGAAGGCCGGCGAGCCGATGGAGGAGCGCCTCCTCGCCATCTACGGTTTCCTCGAGGAGCTCATAGCCGAATGGAAGCCCGGGGCCGCGGCGATGGAAGGCCTCTTCTTCTCGCGAAACGTCACGAGCGCCCTCCCGGTCGCCGAGGCCAAGGGCGTCATCCGCCTCGCCTTCGTCCGCTCCGGCCTCGCCCTCGCCGAGTACAGCCCCACGGCGGTCAAGCAGGCCGTCGTCGGCACCGCGCGCGCGGAGAAGGAGCAGGTGCAGGAGATGGTCCGCCTCCTCCTCGGCCTCGCCGAGGCGCCCAAGCCCGACCACGCCGCCGACGCCCTGGCCGTGGCCATTTGCCGCTGGCACCACGAGACCCCCCTCCTCAAGAAATAACCCCCCTTCCGGGCGCCGCCCGCCCGGGCGGTTCTTGTAGGGCCGGCCTCCCTCGTTCTATACTCGGCCCCATGCTGAACAGCCTACGCGGCCGCCTCTCCGAGAAGCGGGCCGACTCGATCTGCGTGGAGACCGGCGGCCTCGAATGGGAGCTCGCCGTCCCCGCCCGCTCCGTCGACGATTTCGGGCGCGTCGGCGACGAGGTGCGCGTCTTTTCCTGGCTCCACCACTACGAGGACGGCATGCGCCTGTACGGTTTCCCGACCGAGGCCGAGCGGACCGTCTTCCACGAGCTCATGAAGGTGGAGGGCATCGGTCCCAAGCAGGCCCTGCGCGTGCTTTCGGGCATCCGGCCCGAGGCCCTGGATGCGGCCCTCGAGGCGGACGACCTGGCCGCCCTCCAGCGGATTCCCGGCGTGGGTCCCAAGCTCGCCCAAAAGATGCTGCTCGCCCTGAAGGGCAAACTCGTCCGTCCCGCGGAGGCGCCGGCCCGCGGCCGCGCCGCCGGCGGCCCCGCCGCCGAGTGGGCCGACGTCGTCCGCGCCCTGGCCGACATGGGCTTCGACCGCCGCGAGGTGGAGAAGACCGTCGCCGCCCTCGCCTCGGGCATCGCCGCCGGCCCCGAAAAGGAGCGCGAGATTTTCCGCCGCGCCCTCCTCGAACTTTCGACGGGAGCCTAGGCCATGCCCCCCCGCGCCAAACCCCCGGCCGGCGGCCGCGCGCCCCGCGCCTCCCTGCCCCTCGCCGAAGACGACGGTTTCGAAGACGACGTTTTCGAGAACGAGCGCCCCGCCGCCCCGCCCGCGGCCGCGCCGCAGGGCCGGACCCGAGCCCCGCGGAAGCCTCGCGCCGCCTCGGGCCGGGCGGACGCCGCTCCCGCGCCGGGCCCGTCCGGCCCGGCCGCGCGCCGTCTCGATCCCGCCTACGACCCCGCGGAAGACGAGCGCGAGACCGGCCTCAGGCCCAAGGTCTTGAGCGAATTCCAGGGCCAGGCCCGGCTCAAGGAAAACCTTTCCCTTTTCATCACCGCCGCCCGCGACCGCGCGGAGCCCCTCGACCACCTCTTCCTCATGGGCCCGCCCGGCCTCGGCAAGACCACCCTCGCGCAGGTCGTCGCGAACGAGCTCGGCGTCGACTGGAAGCCGACGAGCGCCCCGGCCCTCGACAAGCCCAAGGACCTCGCGGGCGTCCTCACGACCCTGAAGGAGCGCTCGGTCCTCTTCATCGACGAGATCCACCGGCTGAAGCCCGCCATCGAGGAGATGCTCTACATCGCGATGGAGGATTTCGAGCTCGACTGGATCATCGGCCAGGGCCCGGCCGCCAGGACCGTCCGGGTGCCCGTCCCGCCCTTCACGCTGATCGGCGCGACCACGAAGGCCGGCACGGTCTCGGCGCCCCTTTCGAGCCGCTTCGGCATCTCCCTCCGCTTCGGCTACTACGAGCCGCCCGAGCTCGAGGACGTCATCCGCCGCTCCGCCCACATCCTCGGCGTGGAGCTCGACGCGGAGGCCGCCCGCCTCCTCGCGGCCTCGAGCCGCGGCACGCCGCGCATCGCCAACCGCCTCCTCCGCCGCATGCGCGACTTCGCACAGGTCGGCGGCAAGGGCCGGGTGACCTCGGGCGTCGTCGTCGAGGGCCTCGAGCGCCTCGAGGTGGACCGCCTCGGCCTGGAGCGCCTGGACCGCGACATCCTCTCCGCGATCATCACGAAATACGGCGGAGGGCCCGTCGGCGCGGAGACCCTCGCGATCACCGTCGGCGAGGGCGTCGACGGCCTCGAGGACTACTACGAGCCCTATCTCATCCAGCGCGGCCTCATCGCGCGCACCCCCCGCGGCCGCGTCGCCCTGCCCGCGGCCTATACCCATCTCGGCCTGGAGCTGCCCCGTGAAGACGGACGACTTCTCTTTTGACCTGCCCGAGGAGCTGATCGCCCAGTTCCCGCCCGAGCGCCGCGGCGAATCCCGCCTCCTCGTCCTCGACCGCGAGACCGGGGCCCGCCGCCACGCCTTCGTCCGCGATCTCGCGGACTTCGTCGAGCCGGGCACCCTCATGGTCTTCAACGACTCCAGGGTCAGGAAGGCGCGCATCTACGGCGAGGCCCTGGACTCAGGCGCCCGCGTCGAATTCCTCCTCCTCCGCCGCCGCGGCCCCGCCGAATGGGAGGCCTCCTGCACCAAGATGAAGCGCCAGAAACCCGGGCGGCGCTATCGCTTCCCCGAGGGCGTCGAGGCGGAAATCGTCGGCGCCGAGGGGGAGGGCGGGCGCGACGCGACGCGCGCCATCCGCTTCAGTCCCCCCATCGACGAGGAGTATCTCGAGCGCGTCGGCCACATTCCCCTCCCGCCCTACATCAAGCGCGAGGACGCGGCCTCCGACTCCGAGCGCTACCAGACGGTCTACGCGCGCGAGGCCGGCTCCGCGGCCTGCCCGACGGCGGGCCTCCATTTCACCGACGAAATCCTCGCCTCCCTCGACGCGAAGGGTGTCGAGCGCGCCTACGTGACGCTCCATGTCGGCCTCGGGACCTTCCTCCCGGTCCGCGCGGAGCGCATCGAGGAGCACGCGATGCACGAGGAGGAGTACACGGTGAGCGAGGAGACCGCCCGCGCCGTGGCCCGCGCCAAGGCCGAGGGCCGCCCCGTCCTGGCTGTCGGCACGACGAGCGTCCGCACCCTCGAGTCCGCCTGGCGGGAAGAGGGCGATTCGGGCCCGGCCGGCCTCCGCGCGGGCTCCGGCGGCACGCGGATCTTCATCTATCCCGGCTACCGCTTCAGGGCGGCCGACCGCCTGTTCACGAATTTCCACACGCCCAAGTCGACCCTCCTCATGCTCGTCTCGGCCTTCGCGGGCCGCGAATCCGTCCTCGGCGCCTACGAGGAGGCGGTGCGCGAGCGCTACCGCTTCTTCAGCTACGGCGACGCGATGCTCATCCGCTGAAGGAATCCATGGCCATATACCGCATCCCCGAACTCAAGCTCCCCCTCGACCACTCCGACTTCGACATCAGGCAACGCGTCGCCCGCGAGCTCAACGTGCCGCCCGAGGCGGTCCTCTCCTGGCGCGTGGAGCGGAAGTCCGTGGACGCGCGCGACCGCTCGGCGATCAAGATCGTCTACGGCGTGGCGGCGACCCTGGCGGGCACGTCGAACGCCCGGCGCCACCCGGCCCTGGCCTTTCCGCCCGCGCCGCTCGGCGGTTCCTACCTCTTCCCCGAGCCGCGCCGCGCGCCCGCCGGCCGGCCGGTGATCGTCGGCGCGGGACCCGCGGGCCTCTTCTGCGCCCTTCTCCTCGCCGAGCGGGGCCTCAGGCCCCTCGTCCTCGAGCGCGGCGGCGACGTGGATTCGCGCATCGCGTCCATCGACCTCTTCTGGAAGACCGGCCGGCTCGATCCCGACTCCAACATGCAGTTCGGCGAGGGCGGCGCCGGCACCTTCTCCGACGGCAAGCTCAACACGACGGTGAACGATCCCTCGGGCCGCAACGGCAAGGTGCTCGCGGAATTCGTCGCGGCGGGCGCCCCCGAGGAGATCGGCTTCCTGAGCAAGCCCCACATCGGCACCGATCTTTTGGTCGGCGTCGTGCGGAACCTCCGCCGGAAGATCGAGGCCCTCGGCGGCGAGGTCCGGTTCCGCGCCAAGGTCACCTCGCTCCTCGTCGAGGGAGGGCGGACGGTCGGGGTCGTCGTGGACGGCTCGGAATCCATTCCGGCCGGCGCCGTCGTCCTCGCGGTCGGGCACAGCGCGCGCGACGTCTTCGAGCGCCTCGCCCGCGACGGCGTCCCGATGGAACCCAAGGCCTTCGCGATCGGGGTACGGATCGAGCACCCGCAGGAGATGATCTCCCGGAACCAGTTCGGCGCGTCGTGGCGCCATCCGGCCCTGCCCGTCGCGGACTACAAGCTGACCGCCCGCGCCTCCGACGGCCGCGGGGTCTACAGCTTCTGCATGTGCCCCGGCGGCCAGGTCGTGAACGCGAGCTCGGAGGAGGGCGGCGTGGCCTGCAACGGGATGAGCGATTTCGCCCGCGGCGGCCGGAACGCGAACAGCGCCATCGTCGTGCAGGTGGGGCCGGAGGATTTCGACGCGGTTCCCGCCGGATTGCCCCCCGTCCTCGCGGGCGTCGAGTTCCAGCGCCGCTGGGAGCGGCTCGCCTTCGCCGCGGGCGGCGGCGATTTCGCCCTGCCGGTCCAGACCCTGGCCGATTTCCGCGACCGCCGCGCCTCGACGGCCCTGGGCGGCGTAAAGCCCGACATCCGCGGCCCCTGGCGCCCCGCGGACATCACGGGCGCCCTCCCTCCCGGCGTCGTCTCCGGCATCCTCGACGGCCTCGGCGC
>JAEUJG010000301.1 GCA_016794765.1 Spirochaetaceae bacterium
ACCGCGTCCGCCGGCCCCGCGTCGAGTACGCCGGCATGATGGAATACGACGGCGACCTTCACGTCCCCGCCCAGTACCTCGTCGAGCCGCCCTCGATCGAACGTACCCTCGGCGAGTACCTCGCCGCGACCGGCGTCCGCCAGCTCGCCATCTCCGAGACCCAGAAGTACGGCCACGTCACCTACTTCTTCAACGGCAACCGCACCGGTAAGTTCTCGGAGGCCCTGGAGGACTATGTCGAGGTGCCGAGCGACCGCGTTCCCTTCGAGCAGCGGCCCTGGATGAAGTGCGCCGAGATCACCGACAAGGTCATCGAGGCGATCGAGGGCGGCAAGTACGGCTTTATCCGCCTCAACTACCCCAACGGCGACATGGTTGGCCATACGGGCAACTACCAGGCCGTCGTCTGCGGCGTCGAGGGCATGGACATCCAACTCGGCCGCCTCCGCCACGCGGTGGAGAAGGCCGGCGGCGTCATGATCCTCACCGCCGACCACGGCAATTCGGACGACATGTACGAGCACGACAAGAAGACCGGCGCGGTCCAGCGGAAGCCCGACGGCACGCCCAAGGCCAAGACGAGCCACTCGCTCAATCCCGTCCCCTGCGTGATCTTCGACCCCGAAACGAAGGGGGAATACTCGAAGGACCTCAAGGAAGGGCTCGGCATCTCCTCCCTCACGGCCACCGTCGCGGAGCTGCTCGGCTACGTGGCGCCCGCCGATTACGATCCTTCCGTCCTCAAGTACTGAACATTTCGAGGCGCCTGCCCGTCCCGCGCCCGCGAGGGCCGGGAAGGGGCCGCCGGCGCGAAAGGAACATCGATGATCGAGGTCGAGCTCAAGGCGCGTCTCGCCAATCCCGAAGGGGTCGAGGCGCGCGTCGCTTCCTTCTCCCGGCTCGTGGGTCCTTTCGACAAATTCGACGCCTATTGGCACGGTTCCGATTGGCGCCTCCAGCGCGGCAAGAAGGGTTTCCGCGTCCGTGCCGACGGCGGAAAGACCTACGTGACCTTCAAGACCAAGCGCTGCGAAGGCGGCATCGAAATCAACCAGGAACGGGAGTTCGAAGTCTCCGACCTCGATTCCTTCGTGGAGCTCGCCCTGCGCCTCGGTTGCGAGCCTTTTTACAAGAAGCGCAAGACGGGCCGCCGCTACGAGGTCGATTCCCCGGCGGGCGGCCTGCCGATCACGATCGAGATCGTCGAGGTCGAGGGGCTCGGCCCCTTTATCGAGATCGAAGCCCTCCTCGCCGACGAGGAGCCCTCCGCCGTCGCCCTCGCCCAGGGAGAGATCCGCGGCCTTCTCGCCCGGGCCGGCGTTCCGCCTGAAGCCATCGAGAGCCGCTATTATTCCGAGCTCCTCCTCGCCGCCGGACTCATCCAGCCGGCTTCCTGAAGTATTTTTTCCGTCGCGTTGAAGCCCCTTCCCGCTGGTACTATACTAAAAGTGTCAGCTATGCCTGTGCGTCCCTTGGTCATCGTCAGCGCGGGACGGCCCACGAAGAGCCGAAGCCCGAAGGGAGGTTCCTATGGCAACGCGGCGGCTCATGAGAATGCTCGAGCAAAATCATGTAGGCTTCCGCCTTTCGACGCATCGCGTCGCCTTCTCGGCGATGCGGACCGCCGAGGAGGCCCACGTGAAGGGCGCGGAAATGGCGAAGAGCGTCGCCCTCATGGTGGATGGGATGCCCGTTCTCGCCGTGTTGCCCGCGACGATGAACGTCTCCTTCAAGCGCATGAAGGAGTTGATGGGCGCCAAGAGGATCTCTCTCGTCGACGAGAGGATGCTCGACGAGTATTTTCCGGATTGCGAGCTCGGCGCCATGCCGGCCGTCGGCACGATGTACAAGATGCCGGTCGTCGCCGATCGGGAACTCGAGTATGACGAGCGCATTTCCTTCAACGCCGGAACGCACAAGGAAATCGTGACGATGGCCTTCAACGACTGGAAGCGCCTGACGCACCCTCGCTTCGCCGACATACATCGCTCTTCGATGGGAGAGTTGACGATCTAGACGGCGCAAGCCCGGGAAAAGTCCGCCTTTTCGGTCCCGCCCGCGCGCGCCGCAGGGTGTATACTGGCGCGGGCGGTCTTCCGCATATTCGTCGGATCCGCCCGCAACCTCGGGGCAAGGGGCGGGAACATGTCGGTCGGCAAAAGGGTGGGAGACGTGGGGATCAAGGTCGGGGAGCTGCCTTCGGGACCCCTCGGCAAGATCGGCGACGTGCCCGGCGTGCGGGTAGGGCACGCCACCATCGACGAGGGAAACGGCAGGACGGGCGTCACCGTCCTCCTGCCGGGCGGCGGCGACATCTTCGAACGCAAGTTCGAGGCCGCCTCGCACGTGCTGAACGGTTTCGGCAAGACCGCCGGACTCGTCCAGATCGACGAGCTCGGAACACTCGAATCGCCCATCGCGTTCACGAATACCCTGAACGTCGGCGTCGTATCCGACGCGCTCGTGGAATACGCTCTCGACCTGGACCGGCTCCGCGGCGGCCGGCTGACCTCGGTCAATCCGGTGGTTTGCGAGTGCAACGACTCCTACCTGAACGACATCAGGAGCCGCTTCGTTCGCAAGGAGCACGTCTTCGAGGCGATCGCCTCGGCCTCCGCGGATTTCGAGGAGGGCGGCGTCGGGGCGGGCACGGGTATGTCCTGCCACGGGCTCAAGGGCGGCATCGGCTCGGCCTCGCGCATCCTCGGTTTTGACGACGGGGACTACGTCCTCGGAATGCTGGTCCTCTCGAACCACGGCCTCCTCCGCGACCTCCGCGTCGCGGGCCGGAGGATCGGCGAGGAGTTGGCGGGGAAGATGGGCGCGGTAAACGCCGTCGAGCGCGGATCCTGCATCTCGGTCATCGCGACCGACCTGCCACTGTCGAGCAGGCAGCTCGGGAGGCTCTGCAGGCGCGTCGGTGTCGGGCTCGCGCGGCTCGGCTCCTATCTCGGGCACGGAAGCGGCGAGATAGCGATCGCCTTTTCCACCGCCAACGCGGCGCCGAACGATTCCGCCGCGGATTTTAGGGAATGCCGCTGCCTCAACGAAGACAGGCTGGACCGCGTCTTCCGGGCCGTCGCGGAATGCGCGGAGGAAAGCGTCCTCAATTCGATGCTCGCCGCCCGGAGGACGGTCGGCTTCATGGGGCGCAGCCGCGAGTCCTTGGCGGATTGGTACCCCGGCGGAGCCTCCTGAGGCGTTATCGTAAAAAGGCCGCCTGCGCGCCTCTCGGCCCATCCATGGGCCTCGCCCTCGCTTATCGCTCGGGACGGCGCTCCGGTTCGATCCCCTCATCGCCTTTTTGGGCGCTCCAGGGGATCGCCTTCCGGCCCTCGGCGTCCTGCCTCGGGCCTCCAGGCCGCCTGCGCGCCTCTCGGCCCATCCATGGGCCTCGCCCTCGCTTATCGCTCGGGACGGCGCTCCGG
>JAEUJG010000308.1 GCA_016794765.1 Spirochaetaceae bacterium
GGCGACCTCGTAGTAGCCCTTGGAGGAGCCGGAGAGGCCGACGACGAGCCTGGGCGTCGCGGCGGGATCTGCGACGTAGGCGATGCCGGAGGGAAGCTCGGTGGTCGTGGCGCTGAGGGCGAGGGGCGCGCTCCAGCCGGCGTTGTACCTATACACATTCCGGCCGGCCGTCACGACATAGACGTTGGTTCCGTCGGTCGCGATGCCCGCAAAATTGCTGCCTGAAGGCGCGGCGGCATCGGCGCTGTCGTTGAAGACCTTGTCGCCTTGGGCGGTCCAGTAGTTCGCGCCGACCTTGACCACGCCGGTGGCCATCGTCGCGGACGAGGCCAGACCCGAGTCAACAAACGTTCCCGACAGGTGGTAAAGGTTGTACGAGCCCGATTCGTTGACGACGGCGTAGAGCCGATCCGTGGCGGAATACAGCGTCTGGATGTCCTTGGTGGTTGAGAAGGCGGAGTCCACGAGGTTCCAGGAGGAGCCGTCGGTCGTCACGAAGACGCCTTTCATCGCAGCGCCCGAAACGTCGCTGCCGCGGATCGCGGCATAGAGATCCGTTCCGACCACAGCGATGCCCACGCAGCGGTAGTTGTCGCCGAAGGCGGCGTTGGAGACGAGGCTCCAAGTTCCGGAAGCGGCTGCCCGGGTGTAGATGCCCTTGGTCACCGCATAGTAGTTGCCGCCCAGCTTGACGATGTCGCGCGTCGCGGTTTCGACGAAGATCTTGTTGGAGCTCTGCACGGTTTCCGTCTGGATACCGGAAAAGAAGCCGAGGGAATTGTCGCAGGCGGAGGAGAGGATAAGGGCGGCGAGGAGGAGGAGTCCGAGGCTGGTCTTGAGCTTGGCGGTGTTCATGGGTTCCTCCCTGGCCTAAAGGTGATAGACGGCCGAAATGCCGGTCTGGAGGAAGTTGCCGACGCGGGTCAGGGACGCGTAGTCGCCCGTGTGGATTTCCGGGACGAGCCAGTAATAGGCCTCGAGGCCCAGGCTCCATTGGGGCGAGGCCTTCCAATAGGCGGCGCCTCCCGCCTTGGCGAAGGGGCCGAAGGTGCCCTTGCCGTCGAAGCGGAGGATGTAGACGCCGGCTTCGGCGCCGACGCAGAACTCGAAGGGGATGAGCGCCCACCAGTAGGCGGTCCTGAAGGAAAGCGGGGCGATGAAGAGGCTCCTTCCCGCGATGGAACCGTTGAAGGCGCCGGAGATGGTGCCGCCGAGGGCAAGGCCGCGGGAGACGAAGTTCTGGTACTGGAAGGAGAAACTGCCGCCGAGCTTCAGGTTGGTCTGCGTCGTGGTGGCGTCGCCGCCGAATGTGAAGAGGGGAACCTGGAAATCGGCCGAAAGGCCGATGGTTTGGCTGCCTTTTTCGAAGGGATTGACCGCCTCGGTCTCGGGAATCGCGGGGGCGGGATCGGCGGGCGCCGCATCGGCCGCGAAGGCGGCCGGAACCAAAAGGGCGAGGGATATAAGGGCGAGAGCAAGGCCTCTCGCGAGAGCTGGCTTCATTCAGTCTCCTTTCGAGCAGGGGGGAATATAGCACGGCCTACGACCAAGGAAAAGGTCCGACCGGCGCGCAGGTTACTCGTGAAACGCTCGAAGGATCCGGCGAGCGAACGATTCTCGCTGGCATCCGACCGATTTTTAGGATAAGCTGGTTCCCGGTGGAGGCTCCTTGTCCATGAAAAATGTCTTCGTTCCCGCCGGGGATCGCGGCGTCGGCGCCGAGGTTTTCGACCAGTTGCGCATCTTCGGCATCACCGTCCACGAATTCGCGGGAGCGGACGAGGTCCTCCGGCTCGCGCGCAACCTGGGCGGCGGCGTCCTGCTCGCCGACGCGGCCCGCATCGAAAGGGAACCCGCCTTCGTGGCCGAGCTTGGCCGGATCAAGCGGGAGCTCGACGGCGCCCTGCGCATACTTTTTTACTCCGTGCGGGACGATTTCGAGACCCGCCTCAAGGCGGTCAGGGCGGGCGGCGAGGGCTTTTTCCAGCTCCCGGTCGACGCGACCCGCCTGGCCGACCGCATCGACGGGTTCCTGGCGGAATCCGCGAGCGAGCCCTTCCATGTCCTCATCGTGGACGACGACGCGGAGGAGGTGGCCTTCAACGCCTTGGTCCTCCAGGAAGCCGGCATGATCACCTCGGTCGCCACCGATCCGAGCCAGGTCGTTCCCATCCTCGTCGAGGCCAAGCCCGAGATCATCCTCATGGACATGTACATGCCGGGCTGCTCGGGTTCCGAACTCGCCGCCCTGATACGCCAGAACGAGGCCTTCGCGGCCATTCCGATCATTTTCCTTTCGGTGGAGCGCGACCTCGAAAAGCAGATCGGCGCCATCAGGCGCGGCGGTGACGAGTTCCTGGAGAAGCCCATCAAGCCCGAGCACCTGGTCGCGAGCGTGCAGATGCGCGCCGAACGGACCCGGTCCATCCGCTTTTTCATCGAGCGGGATTCCCTGACGGGACTCTTGAACCATACCCACCTCATCGAGCGCCTCGGCACGGAAATCCTGCGCGCCAGGCGGGCCGGCGACGTCCTGTCCTTCGCGATGATCGACCTTGACCGCTTCAAGGCGGTCAACGACCGCTATGGCCACCTGATGGGCGACCAGGTCATCAAGAGCCTCTCCCGGCTCCTCTCCGAGCGCCTCAGGCGCACCGATGTCGTCGGCCGTTACGGCGGGGAGGAATTCGGCGTCATCCTCCACGGCGCGGACACCCGCCGCGCGGGCCGGATCATGGACGAGCTGCGGGAGGCTTTTTCCCAGGTGAAGCACCGCGTCGACGGCTCCGAATTCTCGGTGACCCTGAGTTGCGGCATCGCCGGCTATCCCGAGTACATGAGCCCGACCGAGTTGGTCGAGGCCGCCGACCGTTCGCTCTATCGCGCTAAGGAGCGGGGGCGGAACCGGATCGTGCTGGAGGACCCGCCGGCCGTTTGACGCGCGCGAGTTCCCTCCAGGCGAGGGCCGAGAGCGGGTCGCCCGAGTGGTGGACGCGGC
>JAEUJG010000339.1 GCA_016794765.1 Spirochaetaceae bacterium
CGCCGGAGTCCATGGAGAAGCTCACGTCGGCCACGGCCGCCTTCTTGCCGTAGAGCTTGCGGAGACCCGACGCCTCGAGGAGGTGCCGTCGCCCGGAAGGGTGGTCGGACCGGACCGGAGCCTCGGCCGCTTCGTCGCTCATTCCTTGCCCCCCGACGATTCGATGCGGCCCCGGACCTCGCCCTCCAGGCGGATCTCCTCCGTCCCGGTGTTGACCACGATGCGCGAGGCGCGGTATTCGTCGCCGTCCTTGTAGGCGACCGGCGCGCCGGAAAGCTCGAGGAACTTTTCCCCGCGGCGGAAAAGGGCGTACTCGGAGCGGCAGGCCAGGCCCTCCTTCAGGATGCGCACGTTGACCTGGGCCAGGGTCGTCTCCCTGTCGCCGTCGTCCTCGATCCAGTCCGCCTTGAGGACGACCTTGTTCTTGCCGTCCTCCAGGGAGGAGGGCCCCTCCATGCGCGAGTACTTGCGTTTCCGGTCGTAGCTGAGGCGCGGCGATTCGATGCGGATCTCCTTCTCCTCGTCGACGGCGACCACGGCGCCCGAGCACTCGACGAGGTTCCAGTCCTTGCCGGAAAGCTCGATGCGGTCGGCGGTGATGAGGAGACTCCCGCTCCGGACGCGCGCCCTGCCCGCCAGCACCGTGCGCTCCTTGCCCTTCGCCAGGACGCTCTCCACGCGGTCGGCGGAAAAGCTGAAGGGCTCCGCCGCGGCGATGCCGCCCAACGCGCAGAAGGCCAGCGCCAGCGCGAGGCGCGGGCCCCGGCGCGGTGCCGGACGCGCCCTCACGGCGCCCCGCCTTCGGCTTCCGCCGCCGGCGCGGGCGTGGGAACGGTTTCGGGCGCCGGCGCCGCGGCGGGCTCGGCCTCGGGCCCGGCATCGGACGCGGCCCCGGGGGCGGCGAAGGATCCCGCCGCCGCCTCGCGGAAGGCGAAGGAGCGCCGCCGCGCGTCGGCGGAGAACCCGGCGCCCCGGACCCAGGAGCCGTCGCCGCGCCTGATCTCCACCGCGCGGTCCAGGCGGCTCGCGAGCTTTTTTTCCGCGGCGTTCCAGGCCAGGTACTCGGCGGCGACCACGGCGTCCTCGCGCCGCGAGTCGATGCGGATGTTGCCGGAGAACTCCGCGTCCTCCGTGTCGGTATAGAGGATGGCGGCGTCGGAGCCGCCCTCGGTGGCGACCGCGCCGTCGCGGCGGTCGTATTCCACGAAGCTCACGCCGAAGAGCAGGGTCTTCCTGGCCGCGTCGTAGGTCTCGGCGCGCTCCGCCCGGAGCTCGAAGACCCGCGCCCCGTCGATGACGACGCTGTGCCGGAAGTCGCGGAAGGTCGCGTTGGGCGGCGCCGATACCTCGGCGCCCGACTCGGTCCCGTAGTCGAAACTGCAGGCACCGAGGAACAGGGCGGCCACCACCGCGGCCGCCGCGGGGACGCGGGCCGGCGCGGAGCGGCGCGTCGGGCCGCCGGGCGCCCTACTTCTTGCCATTCGCGACGCAGGCGGCGACGAAGCTCTTGAAGATCGGCGCGGCCGCTACGGGCCGGGACTTGAACTCGGGGTGGAACTGCACGCCGAGGGCCCAGGGGTGGCCCGGCCATTCGCAGGCCTCGACCAGGCCCCCGTCGGGCGTGAGCGCGGAAATGGACAGGCCGGCCTTCTCGATCTCGGCGCGATAGGCGTTCGAGAATTCGTAGCGGTGGCGGTGCCGCTCGGAGACGCGCTCGGCGCCGTAGACCGCGCGGATGAGGCTCCCCTCCTTCAGCACCGAGTCGCTCTTGCCGAGGCGCATCGTGCCGCCGTAGTTCTTCACGTCCACCTGGTCCTCGAGGAGGCCCACGACGGGATGGGGCGAGTCGGGATTGAACTCCGCGGAGTGGGCGTCGGCCCAGCCGAGCAGGTTGCGCGCCGCCTCGATCACCATGATCTGCATGCCGAGGCAGATGCCGAAGTAGGGCTTGCCCTTCTCGCGGGCCCAGCGCGCCGCGCGGACCATGCCGTCGATCCCGCGCTCGCCGAAGCCGCCGGGCACGAGGATGCCGTCCACGCCGGAGAGGAGCTCGTCGATCCCGGCCTCGGCGGCCGGTCCCTCGAGCCGGCTCGAGTCGATCTTGACGATCTCCACGGCGGCCTCGTTCGCGATGGCGCCGTGGTAGAGCGCCTCCCAGACCGACTTGTAGGCGTCGTGGAGCTCCATGTACTTCCCGACGACGCCGATGCGCGCGCGGGCCTTGGGCTCGCGGAACTTGCGCACCACTTCCTTCCAGGCCTTGAGGTCGGCGTGGCGGCTCTCGACCCCCATCTTCCGGAGGAGGAAGGCGTCGAGGCCCTGCTCGTGGAAGAGGAGGGGAATTTCGTAGATGGTCGTCGGCACGTCGTGGGCGGAGACGACGCCCTCGAACTCGACGTTGGTGAAGCCCGCGATCTTGCGGCGCATCCCCTCGTCCACCGGCTCGCCCGCGCGGAGCACGAGGACGTCGGGCTGGATGCCGACCTCCTGGAGCTCCTTCACCGCGTGCTGCGTCGGCTTGGTCTTGAGCTCGCCGCCGGAGACCGTCGGGATCAGGGTGACGTGGACGGAGACCGCGTTCTGCCGGCCGTACTCGTGGATGAGCTGCCGCGCCGCCTCCAGGAAGGGGATCGACTCCATGTCGCCGACCGTGCCACCGACCTCGACGATGGTGATGTCCACCTCGGGGTCCTTGCCCACGGACAGGATGCGGCTCTTTATCTCGTCGGTGATGTGGGGGATGACCTGGACCGTGCGCCCCAGGAAGCGGCCTTCCCGCTCCTTGTTGATGACGGCCTGGTAGACCTGTCCCGTCGTGATCGAGTTGGCCTTGGAGAGGGGGGAGTTGGTGAAACGGCCGTAGTTGCCCAGGTCGAGGTCGGTTTCGGCCCCGTCGTCGGTGACGTAGACCTCGCCGTGCTGGTAGGGACTCATCGTACCCGCATCCACGTTGAGATAGGGGTCGATCTTGAGCATGCGCACGGACAGGCCGCGCGCCTCCATGAGAGCGCCGATCGAGGAGGCCGCCACACCCTTGCCGAGGGAAGAACAGACGCCGCCCGTCACGAAGATAAGCTTCTTCATGGGACTTTAGTATCCCCGGCTCGGCGCCTCGTGTCAATCGCGCCCCGCGGGGCCCTATCCTTCGCCCGCTCGCCGGCGCTATGCTTCCTCCCGTGGAATACCAGATCGAGGCGGCGGAACACCGGGGCGACGGCTACTTCAGCGTGACATGGTCGCCCTTCGCCAAGGCCGACAAGTACGAGATCGCCACCAAGGTCCCCGCGGTCGGCGGCATCGCCGAACTCTACTACATGGACCGCGAGGGCAAACTCAACCTCTTCTGCCTCCAGCGCTCCTGGTACGGCGGCCTCCGGGCCATGCTCCGCGAGCGCTGCGACCCGACCCTGGAAAAGGATCCCTACCGCCTCGCCATCCTCGTGAAGTGGGGCGAGCGCGTCTATTACCGCTACACCTGCACCGAATCGGCCGCCGCGATGGCCGACGTGATGTACTTCTTCATGGAGACCTACTCCCCCGGCTCGAAAGCCTGCGAACACTCCGGCCGTTACGGCCGCATCTTCGTAAAGGAAAACGACACGGGGAAGTTGACCACGACCTGAGACCGCCCCTCCCCCGGACGCGGGCCCCTAGCCAAGCGCCGCGAAGGGCACCGCAACCGCGGCGCCCAGCCATGCGCTCGCCCCGGGGCCAGCCATCGCTCCAGCCTCGGCGACGCCCATGGAGCCGCCCTCCCCCGCCCCGCCCAGGCGGAACTCCCCTCCCGCCCGCTCAACCAGCATCCGCGCCAGCCGGAAACGCCCCTCCCGCCCGCTCGCCCCGTCGGGCCGGTCGGCCAGGACCAGGCACAGGCGCATTCGCCCGGCGTCCAACACGAGGCGGGCGCCCGCGAGCCCACCCGCGCACCGCGCCAGGTCGGCCGCGGCGATCCCGAAGGCGATCGCCTCGTCCAGGCCCAGCGTTCCCTCGACCGGCGAGCCGGCGCCATCCGCGCCGCCCCCCTCGCCGGCGCCCGCGACGCCGATGCCGCCCGCGCCCAGCAGGGCGGCCGAGCCGCCGATCGCCCGCGCGAAGTCGCGCAGTCCCACGGAGACGCGGCCCTCCTCGTAGCGGGCGCAGGCGTAGGCGGCCTGGACGGCCGCTATCCGCGCGGCGGCCAACGGGGCGCCGGCGGCCCCTTCCTCGACATCGTCGCGCACCAGGGCGGAGACCACCTGCAGCACGTTGCCGACGCGGTGCCTGAGCTCCCGCGCCAACTCCTCCCGCCCGGCCGTCGCCTCCCCGAGCTCGCCCGCCTCCGCCGCCAGCTGCCCCACCAGCGTTTCCACCGCCCCGGCCAGCTCGGCGTTCCGCCTCTCCAGCTCCTCGCGGGCCTCCACGAGTTCCGTGACGTCGTCCACGAGGACCAGCACGTACTCGGCCCCGCGATAGCATTGGAACTTGGTGGTGAAGGAAAAATGCTTCCTGAGCCGCCGCCCGCCGATCTCGAAGACGCGCTCCAGGGCGACCTTGTAGACCGGCACGCGCTCCGTGAAGCTCTTCAGGATGTTGGCCCTGAGCCGGCAGCGGGAGCAATTCGAAGCTTGGCCGCAGTCCACCCCCTCCTCGAGCGGGAAGACACAGCCGATCGCGTTGCCGCAAAGCTGCCCGATAAGCGCGTCCTCGGGCTTGTAGAAGAGCGTCTTGAAGGCGTCGTTGAAGTGGACGAGCCGGGCCTCGCGGTCGGCCAGGAAGATCGCCGACGTCACGTTCTCGTAGAGATCGTTGAGGAACTCCTTCGACTCCCGCAAATCCGCCACATCCAGCACCATGGACAGCCTCCCCGCCGCGCGCCGGCCCCGCCTTCGGGCGGGCGCCGCCCCGGCTCCCCGCACTGTACCACGAAGCGCCCCGCCGGTGAACCGCGGCGCGTCTCGCGCCCCCGCTCGGGGCGGCGTTGCCCCCGTGAACCGCGGCGAGGCCGGGAGCGGCACACCGGGGCGGCGCCGCCGGCTAGGAGCCCCCGCGCCCGCCGCCCTTGCCGCCGGCGAGGCCGCGCGCTTCGCCCTAAACCCGCCCCCGGAGAGCGCCGACATATAAAGGGCAAGAAGGAGCGTGAGCAGCCATGATTCGTGGATGGTATACGGGAGCGAGCGGCATGACCGCCCAGCAGGTACGCCTCGACGCCATTTCCAACAACCTCGCCAACGTCGACACCGACGGCTACAAGCGCGACACCGCCGTCCACAAGGCCTTCGCCCAGATGCTCCTCCGCCGGATGAACGACGACGGCCAGCTCCGCAACCCCTTCGGCTCCTCCGACCTCTCCCCCGTCGTCGGCAAGCTCGGCACCGGCGTGGAGACCAACGAACTCTTCACCGAATTCGAGCAGGGCTCCCTCAAGGAGACCCAGAGCGACTTCGACCTCGCGCTGGAGGGTACGGGCTTCATCGCGGTGGAGACCCCCTACGGCGAGCGCTACACCCGCAACGGCACCTTCGTCCTCGGCAAGGAAGGCTTCCTCGAAACCAAGGAGGGCTACAAGGTCCTCGGCGAGAACGGCCCCATCAGCGTCAAGGAAAACAACTTCAAGGTCGACAAGGCCGGCAACATCTTCGTCAACCGCGCCTACGAGGACGACCCCTTCCGCCTCGTCTCCCGCGACGAGAACACCTGGGAGGGTCTCGAGCGCCTCGACGCCCTCAAGCTCGTCGATTTCAAGAAACCCCGCTTCCTCGCCAAACAGGGCTCCAGCCTCTACGCCTCCACCGAGGAATCAGGAGAGGCTCGCCTTCAGGGCGGCCCCGGCGCCGGCCCGCGCGCCAAGGTGGAGCAGGGTTTCGTCGAGGCCTCCAACGTGAACCCCGTCCTCGAGATGGTCCGGATGATAGAAGTCAACCGCGCCTACGAGGCCAACCAGAAGACCATCCAGACCCACGACGGCATGCTCGGCAAGCTGATCAACGAAGTGGCCCGCGTCTAGCGGACCAAAGGATAGAAAGCCATGGTACGGAGCCTTTGGACCGCCGCGAGCGGCATGATCGGCCAGCAGGCCTCGATCGACACGATCTCCAACAACCTCTCGAACGTCAACACGCCCGGCTTCAAGAAGATGCGCGCCGACTTCGAGGACCTGATCTACCAGACCGTCCGCGTCGCCGGTACCCCCGCCACCGAGGACACCGTCGTCCCCGTCCCCGTCCAGATGGGCCACGGCGTCAAACTCGCCGCCACCCAGCGCCAGTTCCTCCAGGGCGCCCTCCAGAACACGGAGAACGTCTCCGACCTCGCCATCCAGGGCGACGGCTTCTTCCGCATCCAACTCTACGACGGCAGCTACGGCTACAGCCGCGACGGCTCCTTCAAGATCGACTCGAACGGCCAGTTCGTCACCTCGAACGGCTACAAACTCATGCCCGAGACCATCCTGCCCGAGGGCTTCATCCCCGACACCCTCTCGGTCTCCCAGGACGGCCGCGTTAGCGTGAAAGTCCCCGGCCGCGACGACCCCATCGACGTCGGCCAACTCGAACTCTACCGCTTCCCCAACCCCGTCGGCCTCACCTCCGTCGGCGAAAACCTCTTCAAGGTCTCCAACGCCTCCGGCTCCCCCATCGCGGGCCGCCCCGGCTTCGACGGCATGGGCAAGACCATCCACAAGTTCCTCGAAATGTCCAACGTCTCCGTCGTGCGCGAAATGGTCGGCATGATCGTCGCACAACGCGCCTACGAGTTCAACTCCAAGGCCATCCAGACCAGCGACAACATGCTCGGCACCGCCACGAGCCTTAAGAGGTAAGCAT
>JAEUJG010000346.1 GCA_016794765.1 Spirochaetaceae bacterium
GCGATGGCGCCGCCGTTCACGTTGACGCGGGCCATGTCGAACTTGAGCTCCTTGGCGACGGAGAGGGCCTGGGCGGCGAAGGCTTCGTTGGCCTCGATGAGGTCCACGTCCTCGAGCTTCCAGCCGGCGCGCTTCAGGGCCTGGCGGACGGACTCCACGGGGCCGATGCCCATGACGGAGGGGTCGCAGCCCTGCCAGCCGTAGGACGCGATGCGCGCCATCGGGGCGAGCTTGCCGCGCTTCAGGCCCTCGTCGTCGGCGACGAGGAGCGCCGCGGCGCCGTCGTTGATGCCGGAGGCGTTGGCCGCCGTCACCGTGCCGTCGGGCTTGAAGGCGGGCCTGAGCTTGGCGAGGGACTCGGCCGTGACGCCGGCGCGGACGAACTCGTCGGTCGCGAAGAGGACCGGGTCGCCCTTCTTCTGGGGGATGGCGACCGGCACGATCTCGTCCTTGAAGCGGCCCTCCGCGATCGCCCTCTCCGCCTTGTTCTGCGAGGCGGCGGCGAAGGCGTCCTGCTCGGCGCGGGTGATGCCGTACTTCGCCGCGAGGTTCTCCGCGGTGATGCCCATGTGGTAGCCGTTGAAGATGTCGGTGAGGCCGTCGAAGACCATGCCGTCCACGATCTCGCCGTTGCCCATGCGGTAGCCGTTGCGGGCCTGCTTGAGGTAGTAGGGGGCGAGGCTCATGCTCTCCACGCCGCCCGCGACGACGAGGTTCGCGTCGCCGGCCTTGATCTCCTGGGCCGCGGCCGCGACGGAGCGCAGGCCCGAGCCGCAGACCATGTTGATCGTCATCGCGGTCTTCTCGACGGGGATGCCCGCCTTGACGAGGACCTGGCGGGCGACGTTCTGGCCGAGCCCTGCCTGCAGCACGCAGCCGAGGAGGACCTCGTCCACATCGGCGCCGGAGAGGCCGCCGCGCTCGAGGAGGGCCTGGACGACGACGCGTCCGAGCTCGACGGGGCTCACGGCGGAGAGGCCACAGCCGAAGGATCCGACCGCGGTGCGCGCCGCGTCGGCGATGTAGACTTCTTTCATCTCGATGCTCCTTTTCGCTCAGGCCTTGAAGAGGCGGCAGTCCGGCGCGATGACGACGTCGGCGTCGGTCTTTTCCTTGATCCACTCCGGCGTGTAGGGCTCGAAGTACTCCTTGAGGACGAACTTCCCCTCCTCGACGTGGAAGAGGCCGAGGTCGGTGACGACGAAGTCCACCTCGTGGGCCGCGGTGAGCGGCAGCGAGCAGCGGCGCTTGAGCTTGGCGGCGCCCGACTTCTCGAAGTGCGTGGTAGCGGCGATGACGACGCGCGAGCCCGCGACGAGGTCCATCGCGCCGCCCATGCCCGGCACCATCTTGCCGGGGATCTTGTAGTTGGCGAGGTTGCCCTCCTGGTCGACCTCGAGGACGCCGAGGACCGTCGCGTCGACGTGGCCGCCGCGGATGATGCCGAAGCTCGTGGCGGAGTCGAAGAAGGCGCCGCCCGGGAGGATCGTGACGGGCTGGGCGCCCGCGTTCGTGAGGTCCTTCTGCTCCTTGCCCTTCTCCGGCGCGGGGCCGAGGCCGATGAGGCCGTTCTCGCTCTGGAGGATGACGACCACGTCGGCTGGCACGTAGTTCGCGACGAGGGTCGGGAGGCCGATGCCGAGGTTGACCACGTCGCCCGTCTTGAGCATGAGGGCGATGCGCTTGGCGATGATGTCCTTGTTCTCCTGGTATTCCATGGCGTCCCCCTTAGGCCTTGACGAGATAGTCGACGAATATGGAGGGCGTATGGACCTGGTCGGGATCGATCGCGCCGATCTCGACGATCTCCTCCACCTCGGCCACGACGACCTTGCAGGCCATCGCCATCAGGGGATTGAAGTTGCGCGCGCTCATCGAGTAGACGAGATTGCCCGCCTTGTCCGCCTTCTTGGCCTTGACGAGGGCGACGTCGCCGGGAAGGGCCTCCTCGAGGAGGTAGTCCTTGCCGGCCACGGCGATCTTCTTCTTGCCCTGCTCCACCTCGGTGCCGATGCCCGTCGGCGTGAGCACGCCGCCGAGGCCCACGCCCGCGGCGCGCACGCGCTCGGCGAGGGTGCCCTGGGGCACGAGGTCGACGACCGCCTCGCCCGAATTCATCTGGCGCTGGGTCTCGGGATTCGTGCCGATGTGGGAGACGATCATCCGCTTGAACTGGCGGTTCTTGACGAGGGCGGAGACGCCGTTCTCGCGGCCGTTCTTCTGGTCGAGCACGGCGGTGTCGTTGCAGACGAGGGTGAGGTCCTTCGTGCCCTGGGCGACGAGGGCGGCGATGATCCCCTCCGGGGAACCGCAGCCCAGGAACCCGCCGACATGGACCGTCATGCCTTCCTTCACCAGCTTCGCGGCCTCGGCCGCGGCGATGAGGGGTTTTTGCGTCATGAGGCTATCCTCCGGGAAAGTGGTAGAAGCTAGAAAGGCCGCGCCAGATATTCGCTCTTTTGCGGACGATTCATTATAGCATTAGATTATTAAATATGGTAAATACATTCAATACGCTAGGTGATTCACCCATGCTTTTTTCTCGGTAGCCGGGATTTTCACCTAATCGCTTCCCATTTCAAGCTCGCGCCGCCGCAGCGCCGCGCGAGCCACCATCCATTCCCCAAGGAGGACGACCTTGAAAGGTCTCACCAAATTTTTCGTGAAGGTCTCCCAGAAGTACCTGCCGGACGCCTTCCTCTTCGCGATCATCCTCACCGTGATCGCCTTCGGCCTCGCCCTCGGACTCACCGGCAAGACCGTGATCGAGGTCTTGGCGGCCTGGGGCGGCGGTCTCTGGGGCATCCTCGCCTTCGCCATGCAGATGACCCTGGTCCTCGTCACCGGCCACGCCCTCGCCTCCAGCCCCGCGATCAAGCGCGGCCTGGCCGGCATCGCCGCCGCCGCGAAGACCCCCGTCCAGGGCATCATGCTCACAGTCTTCGTCACCGCGATCGCCTGCTTCCTCAACTGGGGCTTCGGCCTCGTCGTCGGGGCCCTCCTGGCCCGCGAGGTCGCCAAGCGCGTGCGCGGGATCGACTACGGCATGCTCGTGGCCGCGGCCTACTCCGGCTTCGTCATCTGGCACGGCGGCATCTCCGGCTCAATCCCCCTCGCGATCGCCTCCAAGGGCCACATCGTCGAGAACCTCATCGGCATCGTGCCCGTGAGCCGGACCATCTTCGCGCCCTTCAACCTCGTCATCACCTTCTCCATCATCTTTGCCCTGCCCATCCTCTTCATGTTCATGGCGCGCGGCAAGACCGACATCATCGAGGTGGATCCGCGTCTGCTCGAAGAGGAGCCCATCGCCGACGACTCCGCCCGCAAGACCCCCGCCTCCAAGCTCGAGAACAGCCGCGTCGTCACCTGGGTCTTCGGCCTCATGGGCGTCGCCTACATCGTCTACCACTTCGTGACCAAGGGCTTCGACCTCAACCTCAACATCGTCATCACGATCTTCCTCTTCGCCGGCATCCTCCTCCACGGCCGCCCGATCAGCTATGTCCGCGCCGTCGACCAGGCCATCAAGGGAGCGGGCGGCATCGCGCTCCAGTTCCCCCTTTACGGCGGCATCCAGGGCATCATGGTGACGACGGGCCTCGCGGGCATCATCGCGAACTGGTTCATCTCCTTCTCCACCGCCCAGACCTTCCCCCTCTTCACCTTCCTCGCGGGCGGCCTCATCAACTTCTTCGTCCCCTCGGGCGGCGGCCAGTGGGTCGTCCAGGGTCCGATCAACATCCCCGCGGGCATCGCCCTCGGCGTCGATCCCGCCGTCGTCGCGATGGGCATCTCCTACGGCGACCAGTGGACCAACATGATCCAGCCCTTCTGGGCCCTCCCCCTTCTCGGCATCGCCAAGCTCGGCATCCGGGACATCATGGGCTACTGCATGATGACCCTTCTCGTCTCCGGCGCGATCATCGCCGCCGGACTCCTCTTCCTCGTCTGAGAACCGCGGGCCGGCGCTCGCCGCCGGCCCGAACCGCGGC
>JAEUJG010000365.1 GCA_016794765.1 Spirochaetaceae bacterium
AGCGGCGGTCTCCGCTTCACCCGGAGAAGCGCCCGCAGCCTCCTCGGGGAGGGAGAAATCCTCTTCGAGGTCGACGACGGGTTCCTCGGCGATGTCCTGGGGCTCGGCCTTGACCCATACGCCGTACTGCTCAAGCTCTCCTTGAGGAGCAGCCGGGCGCGGCGCGGGGCTTTTGCTATCAGTTTCGGGACGTACAGCCATGGCTACTCCGTTACGGGCGGTCGTTTGGTAGATTATCGGCAGGAATGCCCCCCGAATTAACGGCTCGATCCTACTCTAAGCGCACATAACGACGCTGTCAATATTCACCGTAAAGGAAGGTCGCCGGACATCCGTAAATAGGTGGGATGAGCAGCTCCTTCCTCCACCGGGCCCGCGTTTCCCTGTACGCCGGCATCGCTTGTTACTGCATACTCTCCGTCGTCGCCGGTCCGTCGGGCATCATCGCGCAACGCGAGCTTGAAACGCGCAAGGTTGCCATGGAGCTGCGGCTCAAGGAACTCGCCGGCGCCAACGAGCGCCTCCACGGCGAGTTCGAGGCCCTGCGTTCCGACCCGGATCGCCTCGGCAGGGAGGCCCGCGAGCTTGGTTACCTGCGTTCCGGCGAGGTGGCCATCGTACTCGCGGGACGGAGCGCGGCCGCGGAGTCCCGCCTTCCGACCCAGGGCGAGATCGTTCCCTTCATCGCGCCTTCAAGTTTGCCCGATGCGGGCATCAAGCAGATATCGCTGGCCTTGACCCTGGCTGTCCTGGCCCTCGGCCTTGCCGCCGATGTCCGGCGGGCGCCCCTTCAGCGGAAGAGCCGGGTCCAGACCGCTTCCCGCACGTAGCCGTTGTCGACGGAGACGCCACCGCCCGAGTCGATTCGGATAAACACCGACTCCTTGAGGCCGAAGAGCGTCTTGCCGTCCTCCGTCGCCTTGAAGGTCCATTTCCACGGCCGAGCCTTCGCGGCAATCGCGCGGGCGGCGCCGAAGTCGATGCCCGGCCCG
The DNA here is from genome assembly GCA_016794765.1 of Spirochaetaceae bacterium. Classification (GTDB taxonomy): domain Bacteria; phylum Spirochaetota; class Spirochaetia; order Treponematales; family Rectinemataceae; genus JAEUJG01. The sequence continues at coordinate 993 of JAEUJG010000365.1, forward strand.
CGGTAAAAGTCGGGAATGTTCCCCTGATCCTGGACTATCTCGATGTCGGCGCCGCGGACGCTCGCCCTGATCTTCATCGAAGCCCCGGACTCCAGAATGGCAAAACCGCGCCCGTCGGCGAAAATGCTGACGCGCTCGATGCCCTTGTCCCCCTTCCAGGTTCCCGCGAGGCTTCCGAGGCTCGGCGCGGCGGCTGCGACCCTCCCCGGCGATTCGGCGAGGGGCGCCAGGGCCGGGGCGAAGCCGCCGCGCTCTCCCTCGGCGCCGCCGGGCGGCATCGTCGCGCCGGGCGCGGTCGCGGTCGCGGTCGGCCTCGGAGCGGATCCGGGCGCGCCCTCTTCGGGCGGACGCTCAAAGAGAAGTCGCGTTAGCCGGCGGGAATCGAGGATCACTTCGTTGACGTTGGGGTGGGTCGCGGACACACTGCGCTTTTCCCCGGTGGAAACCTTCGTCGCGTCGAGGGTGAACACGAAGATCCCGCCGGCCTTTGCGGCGGAGCCGGAGACGAGGTAGTCGGCGGCGAGCGGAGCCAGGTCTTTCGGGGAGCCGAGGCTGATCGCGGTCTCCGCCTCCCGCAAGGCCAATTCCTGGCCGCCTGAATCCACGACGCGGAAGGCCTTCAGTTCGACGATGTAGCTCGTGACGAGGTTCTGGATGGCCGAAAGCTCGGTCGCGGCAAGGCCTTCCCCCGAGAAGGGTCTGACCCTGAGCACCGGTTTCGCGTCCTGGGCCCCGGCCGCCGCCGCCACGGCGGCGGCGAAAGCGAGGGCGACTAGTCTGCGCATTCCTGCCTCCCTCCTTCCATTGTACTCGCAGCGGGGGGGAGGCCGCCAGTCATTGGGCTAGTCGAGGAGGCCGGACGTCGGCGCGGTCGCGCCCGCGGGCGGCTGGCCTTCGGGCGCGGAAAGGTCGAGGCCCGGGATGTCGAGCTTGAGCTTCGAATCCACCGGACTGCCGCCGCCGTCGATCAGCTTGAGTTGGTCGCCGAGCTTGTTCATCAAGGTCTTGTCCCGCTCGGCGCTGTACTGGTGGATGTCGCAGTAGTTCGTCGGCTGGCTTCCTTCATAATAGAGGAGGGATATGGTGCCTTCGTCGCAGAACT
>JAEUJG010000367.1 GCA_016794765.1 Spirochaetaceae bacterium
GAGGGCTTCAAGCCTTGAGTTTCTCCTCGAGCTTCCGGACGACGAAGGTGGCCACGTGCTCGGCGTAGGAGCCCTTGCCGAAGCCGACGTCGTAGCCGAGCTCCACGGCGAGCTTGTTCGAGATGCGCGGGCCGCCGGCGACGCAGATGAAGCGGCCGCGTTCGCCCTTGGCCTCGAGGAGCTCGACGAACTCCGTCATGTTCTGGACGTGGATGTCCTTTTGCGTGACGACCTGGGAGACGAGGATCGCGTCGGCGTTCACCTTTTCCGCGAACTCGATGAGCTTCTCGTTCGGCACCTGGGCGCCGAGGTTGTAGGCCTCGAGCATCGAGTAGCGCTCGAGCCCGTAGTGGTGGTTGTAGCCCTTCATGTTCATGATCGCGTCGATGCCGACGGTGTGCGCGTCGAAGCCGGTGCAGGCGCCGACCACGACGACCTTGCGGCCGATGCGCTCCTTCACGAAGGCGTTGACCTCCTCCATGCCCATCACCTGGTCCTCGCCCGCGGCCTCGTCCGCGACCGCCGCGTCGTAGTCGACGCCGACCTCGGTCTTGGCGTAGGCGACGTAGAAGGAGAAGTTGTCCGAAATCCTGGAGGAGTGGACGATCTCGCAGTCCTTGAAGCCCCAGCCGAGGATCATGAGGCGCGCGGCCTCGCGGCCCTTGGCGCCGTCGGGCACGGGGAGGGTGAAGGAGAGCTGGACCTTGCCGTCGTCGAGGGTGTCGCCGTAGGGCCTGATTATGTTCGCCATCGCTCTTCCTCCTTAGTTCTTCGCGCCGGCGCCGGCCGCGTTGTCGCCCGCGACGTAGTCGCGGCCCCGGGCGGGCAGGCCGAGTCCGGCCTTGAGGGCGTCCTCGACCGGGTTCCAGTACTCGGGTCCCTTCTTGACGAGGCCGTCCAGGCCCTTGCCGCCGTCCTTCGGGCGCTTGACCTCGGCGAAGAGGCCCTTCTCGATCGCCTCGAGGAGGCCGCGGTCCACGACCTCGCCGAGGAATTTCTCGGTCTGCTCGAGGACCTCGTTGGCGCGGCCGACGATGATGCCGTCCTTCTTGAACTCGACCTCGTCGTAGAAGGAGTCCATCGCGTTCATCACGTACTTCGAGTTCTCCACCGCGATGTCGCGGTCCATCATGAAGGGCGTGTGGATGGCCTCGGTCAGCATGCCGAGGAGGTGGATGCCCTGGTTCGTCGCCTTGGAGACGAAATTGAACAGGGTGTCCATCGCGAGGCCCTTGAAGATGTCGCCGGACATGAACTTGGTCGGCGGCATGTACTTGAGCGGGTGCTCCGGGAAGATCTCGCGCGCCATCTGCGCCTGCGCGAGCTCGTAGAGGAAGCCGTTCCTGATGGTCGGGTCCATTTCGAAGGCGTGCCCCAGGCCCATGAGCCTGGCCGGGAGGCCGGCGGCGAAGCCGAACTGCTCGTTCAGGAACTGGCTGGCGAGGACCGTGTAGGCCTTCTCGTAGGCGTCGCTCGTCGTGAGGTAGTTGTCCTCGCCGGTGTTGATCGTGATGCCCGCGTAGGCGTTGATCATGCGGCTGAACTTCTGGTCCACGAAGGTGCGGTACATGTTGATGTCGCGGAAGAGGATGCCGTACATCGAGTCGTTCAGCATCATGTCCAGGCGCTCGAGGGCGCCCATCGCGGCGATCTCCGGCATGCAGAGGCCCGAGGCGTAGTTCGTGAGCCAGATGTAGCGCTTTTCCTTCTCGGCGACCTCGTCGAGGGCGGCGCGCATGATGCGGAAGTTCTCCTGCGTCGCGTAGGTGCCGCCGAAGCCCTCGGTGGTGGCGCCGTAGGGCACGTAGTCGAGGAGGCTCTGGGCCGTCGTGCGGATGACGGCGATGACGTCGGCGCCCTTCTCCGCGGCGGCCTGGGCCTGCTTCACGTCCTCGTAAATGTTGCCCGTCGCGACGATGAGGTAGACGAGGGGCTTGCCGTTGCGGTCCTTCCACTCGGCCATCTTCGCGTCGCGCGTCGCGCGGTTGCGCCTGACGCGGCCGAGGCCGGCCTCGACGAGCTCGTCGGTCTTGCGCCGGATGGCGGCGCGGTCGCCGAGGGGCTGGTCGGCCACGCGCCAGCCTTCCGCGATGCGCTTGTTGAGGTCCTCCACGGAGCCGCCCGACTTGAGGAGGGCGTTCACGTACCAGACGAGGGCGCCGGAATCGAGGCGGTCGCGGAGTTGGTCCACGACGAGGTTGGGGACGGGGACGCCGTCCGCGTTGGCGCCGTCCGCGCCGACGATGCGGAGCGCCGCGCGCTCCACGGTGACCGTGGTGTGGCCGTCCACGAAATCGAGGACGGGGGCCACGCTCCGCGTCGCGAGCTCGCGCGCGCGGGCGATCCTTTCCTTGGGCAGTCCCAGCTTCTCTTTCATATACTCTCCGTTTGCTTGAGTGTCGTTTCAGCCGCGGCGCCCGGGGGGCCGCCGGCGGCGTAGTATGCTTCCGCGCGGGCGACGATCCCGCGGTCCAGGCCGAGGAGGGCCGCGATCGCCACCGCGTCGCTGCCGGCCGGGCCGCAGCCCTCGTCGTCCACGAGGCCGTATTCCATCATCCGGTTGATGCGCCTGATGCGCTCGCCGAGCGGCTCGTCGGCGCCGAGGGCCGCCGCCGCGGCGCGCCGGTCGAGGCCCCGCACGCGGAGGTAGCGGACGCCGGGCAGGCGCGCCACGCCGCGGAAGTGCGTGGAGAAGAGGGCGCGGACGCCGGGCTTGGCCGCCAGGGCCTCCAGCGCCGCGGAGAGGATGCACTCCGCCTCGCGCGAGCTCGTGGTGCGGGCGAATTCGTCGAAGACCACGAGGGCGCCGGCCGCCGCTCCCTCCCAGGCCTCCGCGAAGGCGCGGATCTCGAAGCCGAAGCCCGAGAGGCCGGCGGAGGAAAAGCCCGCGCGCGCGTCGCGCGGCCCCGGGCCGGGGGGCGATCCCGGGGCGGCGGCCGCGGCGGCGGCCGCGGCGGCGCCGCCGAGGTCGCCGACGTAGTGGATGCGGGGATATATCGAGGTCACATAACGCGTGGCCGGCACGTGGAAGCCGGCCTGGGCCAGGACCTGGAAAAAGACGAGGCTTTCGAGCGCGACGGTCTTGCCGCCCATGTTGGAGCCGAAGAGGACGGCCGCGCTTTCGTCCAGGGAAAAGTCGAGGGGGGCGTAGCGGAGGCCGAGGCGTTCGCAGTCCCAGGCGCAGGGCAGGAAGCGGCCGGCCTCGATCTCCAGCCGGGGCGGGCGGCCGCCCTCCCCCGCCGGCCGGAAGGTCGGCCGGACGAGGCGCTGCTCCAGGGCGAGGAGGGCGCGGGCGCGCGCGAGGTCGAGCTCCCGAACCGCGGCGACGAGTTCCCTGAGGCGAGGCAGGGCCTCGGCGACGAGGCGCGACAGGCCCTGGAGGACGCCCTCCTCGAGGAGGCGCTCCTCCGAGCGCAGGGCGTCGCGCTCGGCCTCGAGCGCGAGCTCCGCGTCGTCCGGCTGGAGCCGCACGAGGTAGGAGCCCTGGTCGTAGGGTTCCACCGAGAAGAGGGCGCGGTCCTTGAGGAGGCCGGCGGCGCCCTCGTGCGGTACGACGAGGAAGTCGCGGCCGCGAAAATCCACGCCCGCCTCCGCCTTGGCGCGGGCCGCCGCGGCGGCGCGCCGCTCCGCGATGCCCGCGTCCACGGCCGCGATGCGGGGCCTGAGCCCGGCGAGCCGCGGGTCGTAGGAATCGGCGATGTAGAAGGTCTCCGCGTCCGAGCCGCCCCGGTCGAGCTCGGCCGAAAGGGCTGCGGGCTCGGGGCCGAGGCCGAAGAAGGACGCCTGCTCCGCCCCGACGAGGGCGCGGACGGCGCGGTGGTTCGCGAGGAATTTCTTGAACTGGAAGAGCTCCACGAGCTCGTAGGAGGCGTCGCCGCGCGTCTCCAGGGGGAGGCGCGGCAGGCGCTTCAGGTGGTAGGAGAGGCGGTCGAGGCTGGCGCCGTCGCCGGCGCGCGACTCGAGGAAGGCGACCATGTGGTCGGTGCCGTCGTGGAGGCGCGCGATCTCCGCCGCGTCCGCGTGGACGCGGCGCTCCTCCTTGGCGTCCTTGCCGTAGGGGGAGAGGGGCTGGAAGCGAGACCAGAAGTCGGCCGCGCGGCAAAAGTCCCAGGCGGGGCCGGCGCAAACGCTCGGGCTAGGCACTCCGGGCCTCCGTCTCGTAGGGATTGAAGGCGACGAGGGCCGCGAGGCGGCCGTCGCCGAGGGCTTCGAGGAAGCGCGCGCGGGAAAGGTCGCGGAGCACGACGGAAAAGCCGCCGAACTCGATCCCGTCCGCGACGGCGAGGGCGCGGCCGCGGCGGAAGGCCTCCAGGGCCGGGCCGTCGAGGAAGATCTTGGTGAAGTCGTCGACGACGACGGACCGAGCCGATTCGGGCACGCATCGCGCCGTCTCCGCGGTGAGCGGCCCTTTCAGCGCGAAGGCCGGCGCGGGTAGCCCCGCGGCCTCGGCCGCCGCGTCCAAGGCGGTGCCGTCGGTGTCGCCGCGGTCCGGTGCGGCGGCCGGAAAGGTGTCGCCGCCGCCGGCCGCGGCGGCGGCCGCGGCACGGTCCGCCCGGCCGACGACCGGCAGCTCCGCCAGGGCGCGGATGAGGCGCATGCGGCGGACCTGCCGCTCGAGGTCGGCGGGCGCGGCGCGCAGCGCGAAGAGGAAGCGCGCGCCCGAGAAGGCGGAAACCTGCGTTATGCGATTGATGGCGCCGTCGACGACGACGCTGCGCGCCCAGGCTTCCTCCGCGATGCGCGCGATGGCCCAGGCCGCGTACTCGTTGCGTTCGGGGCCGACCAGCGTGACCTCGCCGCCCCGCCGCGCCCGCGCCAAGGCCAGGCGGCCGAGGGCGCTGGAGCCCGGCAGGGCCTCGAGGATCTCGGGAAGGCAGGGCGCGGCGCGGAGGTAGCGTTCGGCGGAGACGAAGACCTCGCCCGCCTCGACGCGGATGCGGGGCTTGCGGGCGGCCGTGAGGGAGTCCCGGGCCTCGCCGTCGAAGCCGACGCCGAGGAAGGCCGGCCTTTCGCCGGCCGCCCGGAGCAGCCCCAGGGCCGCGTTGAGGAGTGTGGTCTTGCCGCAGTGCTTCTCCGGCCCCGTGACGAAGGTCACGCGGCCGGAGAAGTCGCTCGCCGCCAGCTGCATAGCGCCCTTCCGCCTCGGCTCCGCCCTCTAGCGGTCCTCGTGGCGGATGTGGGCGCCCCGGACCACGCCCTGCGGCTTGATCTTGCCGTCGTGGGAGGAAAGCCGCGCGCCGCGCGCGAGGCCGGCGGGCTCGATCACCTTCTCGTCGCCGGAAAGGAGGCGGGCCACGCCGCAGGTCGCGTTGAGCTGGGGCTCGTCGTAGCAGATGCGGCACTGGCCGCAACTCTCGGCGTAGGAAGCCGGCTCGTCGTAGGTCGTGATGACGCCCTCGTAGTTGCGCAGGACCACGCGCTTCTCGTTGGAGGTGATGAGGTAGTTGGGCATCGCCGGCGTCTTGCCGCCGCCGCCGGGCGCGTCGATGACGAAGGTCGGGATCGCGAGGCCCGAGGTGTGGCCGCGGAGGTTCTCTATGATCTCGATGCCCTTCGACACGGTGGTGCGGAAGTGCGAGATGCCCTTGGAGAGGTCGCACTGGTAGATGTAGTAGGGCCGCACGCGGATCGTGAGGAGCTTCTGGAGGAGCTTCTTCATGAGGACCGGGCAGTCGTTCACGTCGCGGAGGAGGACGGACTGGTTGCCGATGCTGATGCCCGCGTCGGCGAGCTTCCGGCAGGCCTCGCGCGCCTCGGCGGTGATCTCCTTCGGGTGGTTGAAGTGCGTGTTCACGTAGATCGGGTGGTACTTCTTGAGCATGTTCACGAGGTTGTCGGTGACGCGCATGGGCATGACGACCGGCGTGCGCGTGCCGATGCGGATGATCTCCACGTGGGGGATCGCCCGGATCCGCTTGATGATGCCCTCGAGCTTGTCGTCGGAGAGGACGAAGGGGTCGCCGCCGGAGATGATGATGTCGCGGATGACCGGCGTGTTCCGGATGTACTCGATGGCCTTCTCGATGTTCTCCTCGTTGAGGCTCACGTCGTCCTCGCCGACGAGCCTCCGGCGCGTGCAGTGGCGGCAGTTCATCGAGCAGACGTGGGTGACGAGGAGGAGGGCGCGGTCGGGATAGCGGTGCGTGAGGCCGGGCACCGGCGAGTCGACGTCCTCGTGGAGGGGATCGTCCCAGTCGCACTCGTCGTCGTGGGCCTCGGGGAGGCGCGGGATGGCCTGGAGGCGGACGGGGCAGACGGGATTGCCCTGGTCGATCAGGGAGGCGTAGTAGGGGGTGATCGCCATCCGGAACTTCTTCAGGACCTCGGAGATGTCCGCCTTGTCCTTCTCCGTGAGGGGAACGACCTTGGCGAGGGTCTCCACGTCCTTGATGTTGTTCCTCATCTGCCAGTGCCAGTCGTTCCAGTCCGACGCCGGAACATCCTTGTAGAGGGGAATGCGCTTGTAGTCGAAAGAGGGATACTCGTGCATGACTGGCTCCTTAGCCGCGGAGTTTGAGGTACTGCCGGACCTCGTCGGGGGTGGCGGGGGCGAGGCCGGCCTCGTGGGCGATGCGCGCGGCGCGCTCCACGAGCTCGGCGTTCGACTTGGCGAGGACGCCCTTGGAGAAGAACACGTTGTCCTCGAAGCCGACGCGGATCCAGCCGCCGGCCGCGATCGCGCCGAACTGCGCGGGGAGCGAGGAGCGGCCGATGCCCATCACCGTGAAGTCGGAGCCCTCGGGGATGGCGTCGATCATCGCCTGGAGGTTCGGCACCGAGTAGGGAAGCGCCGCGGGCACGTTCATCACGAAGCCGTAGTGGAGCGGCGCCTCGATGAGGCCTTCCTTGAGGAGGATCCGGCTCGCGTAGACGTGGCCGAGGTCGAAGCACTCGAGGGTCGGGCGGACCTTGCGGGCGCGGAATTCGGCGGCGAAGGCGCGCATCGTCGGGAGGTCGTTGACGATGTACTCGTCGCCGAAGTTGACCGTGCCGCAGTCGAGGCTGGCCATCTCGGGCTCGAGGAGGGCCACCGGCCGGAGGCGCTCCTCGGCGGTGTCGCCCACCGCGCCGCCCGTGGTGATCTCGATCACGATGTCCGTCTTGCGGCGGATCGCGTCGATGACCTCCTTGAAGCGCGCGGGATCCTGCGTGGGCTTGCCCTCGGGGGTGCGCACGTGCAGGTGGAGGATGGCCGCGCCGGCCTCCCTGGCCTCGACGGCGGCCTTCTGGACCTCCTCGGGGCTGATGGGAAGGGCGGGGTTCTGCTCCTTCGTCGTCTCGGCGCCGGTGCAGGCGCAGGTGATCACGATCTTGCCGTTAAGCAT
>JAEUJG010000398.1 GCA_016794765.1 Spirochaetaceae bacterium
CCACGGTGACGTAGCGCTCCAGGAAGGGCCTGGCGAGGGCGACGGCCTCGTAGACCGCCAGGGCCGTCGAAGGCCGCACGATGACGGCGGAAGGCTTGCCCTTGGCCGCGTGGCGATCGCGCTGGATGACCTCGAGGAGGAGGCTCGGCAGGTCCTGGGGATAGCGCGGCTCGAGGAGAATGGATTCGGGCGCTTCTTCAAGGCCCTTCGCCGACTCGGCCGCGCGGGCGAGCGCCTCCGTTTCGGAAGCGTCCAAGGCCAGGATCCAGCGCTCGGGGGCGAGAATCTTGCGGAGGATGGCGAAGCCTTCGAGCACCTCGGGGCCGCGGTCGGCGAGGACGGCCGCTTCGGTGCGGAGATAGGGCTCGCTCTCTATCGCGTTGAGGACGAGGAGCTCGGTTTTTTCGCGCTCGCGGAGGAGCTCGTAGAGGGGCCTGCCCGGCGGTTCGGTTTCGACGACGCCGCGGTCGCGGAGGGTCTGGAGGAGATCGCCGCGGGAGACTCCCTTCCAGAGGTACTTCTCCATCCGCTTGCCGAGGCGGTCGAAGGAACCTTCGAGCACGATGACGGCGGCCTCGCACTCCCCTCCCTCCGGAAGCCGGACGCGGCGGATGTCGCGGACGACGCCGGGTACGGAGGCGTGGATCGCCGCGGATCCGGCGCCTTCGGCCTTGCCGAGGAGGGCGCCTTCGCGCACGTACTCGCCCTTGCGGACGAGGCAACGCGCGGCGGGACCGGCGTGTTGCTTCAGGAGGATGGCGGCCGCGTTGGGCAGGAAGGAATTCTGCACCGGAGAGGCGGGCCGCCAGTCCCTTTCGAGATCGAGCGACAGGCCGCCGTGCCGGAATGTCTTAGGGGGTCTCATAATGCCTACTTACGCTCCCGGCAGCGGATTTCCTCGCGCGCGGCAGGCCCGCGAAGGCGCCGTAGAGGGGCGGAGCCAGAAGGATTATATACAGAAGGCCCTCCCTCGGCGCAAGCGGTCGGGAGGTTTCCGGAGCGAAAGGCCGCACTTCGCCGCGGACAAAGGTTCCGCGCGAGCGGAGGAGGCTTTCCACGCCGAAGGCGGGCAGCTCCCGGTAGGCCTGCCTGGCCCAGGCCGCGGTGAAGCGGAGTTCCGCGGCTGCGCCGCCGCCGGGGAGGGGCACGCCCTGGGCGGCGAAGGGATCGCCGCCTGAGGAGCCGAAGGGGGCGAGGAACAAGGCTTCCTGGGAGGCGCGGTGGGCAAGCCAATCGGCCAGGTCGACGAGACCGGCGGCGTCGCGGGAGGCGACGAGCTCGCCGGCCCGCTCGGGCGAGGGGCCGGCCTCGCCGCCGACCAAACGCGGCTGGGGCAGCGTGAGCGCGGAAAGGTCGGCCGCGGCGGGCCGCGCGGCGGCGGCGCCGGAATGAAGCGCGATCGCGGCCCCCAGGGCCAGAGCCAGGACGGCGAGCGCGTGGGCGGCGAGATGGAGCCGCCCGGAAAGCGGCGCGCGGAGAAGGCGGCGCCCCCGCAGGATGGCGACGGGCACGAAGGCCTCGCGGGCCGCGAGGCCGAGCCGTTCCCGCCGGACTTCCCGGGCCAGGGCGAGGGAACCGAGGCCGGCGACGGAGGCAAGGCCGGACAGGACGATCGCGGGCAGGAGGCGCGGATCCAAGGCCAGGAGGCCCAAGGCGGCGAGGAGGAGGTAGCGCGCGTCGAGGAGGGGCTGGGCGAGGTCGCGGAGGGCCAGGCCGGCGGCGCGCCGGAGCAGTTCCCGCGGCCGGGCGCCGGCGGCGAAGCCCGCGGCCAAAAAGGAGCGCAGGTCGCCGCGAGTCCGTTCGAGCCCCTCGGCGAGGACGGCCGCCAGGGCCGAGGCGATGAGGGCGGCGACCGAGGCCTCGGGGCCGCGGAGGGCGAGGAGGGCGAAGGGCGCCGCGAGGACGAGGCGCTGGGCGCGGCCCCGCGGTTTGGCGAGGACGAGGAGAATGAGGCCGGCCGCGAAGCACGCGAAGAGGACGAGGGCGAGCCGCGTCGTCGGCGCCGCTTCGGACTCGGGAAGGATCCAGGCGTCGGAATAGGGGCTCAGGGCCGCCTCTATCCGCGGACGGATGGAGGAACCGTCGCCGAGATAATAGATCCGGTACGCCACGGAGCCCTTGGCGGCGTGAAACCAGGCGCCGAGGCCTTCGACATAGCGGTCGCGCCGGGGATCTCCCGGGGGAACGCGTTCCCGGACGCCGGCGAGATCGAGGCTGGCGAGGCTCGAGAGGCCGGCGTAGTCGGCCACGGCGACGGGCTGCGTGGACTCGGAAAGCACGGAATCGAAGCCCGCGGCCGCCAAGGCCTCGAGGACGGCGGATTCGGCCACCCGTTCCTCCACGAGAAGAAGGCTGTGGCCGGGCCAGACCCTCGCGGCGCGGGGCATCGGAACGGTGAGCGTCGCGAGGACGGCGGCGGCGATGGCGAGCGCCGCCCAACAGAGACCCTTCGCGGCACGGGAGCACCTCAGGGCTGGACTCCTAGAGGGTACAGAAGGCGAGCGCGATGAAGAAGCCGAGAAGGCTTCCGACGACGACCTGGGGCGGGCTGTGTCCCTGGACTTCCTTCACCGGGTGGTAGGGGATGCCGATCCGACCCGAGAGGCTCTTGCCGAGCTGGTTGAGGGTGCGCGCCTGGATTCCCGCGGAACGGCGGACGCCCATCGCGTCCCTGATGACGACGAGGGCGAAGAAGAGCGCGAGGACGAAAATGCTCGTGTTCGCGCCTTCGACATAGGCGATGGCGGTGGCGATCGAGACGGCGAGGGCGCTGTGGCTGGAGGGCATGCCGCCCGTCTTCCAGAGGAAGGTCATGAGGACTTCGCGGAAGGACTCGGTGCGGAATTTGAAGAGGTTGATCACCACCTTCAGGAATTGGGCGACGAGAAGGCTGCAGACCGCGGAGAGGAAAATCGGATTATGGAAGAGATCGCCCTCCATGGGCCGGGTCGCGCCGTTCATCGCGAAAGTGTCTCCCGAAGGCACGGTCCTTGTCAAGGCGCGCCACTCGGGCGTAAAGTCAGGCCCATGGAGAACATAGTGGAGTTCGTCGCCGGGCCCGACGACGAAGGCAGGCGGCTGGACCGCGTCCTCCGCATCCTCCTGCCGGGACTGCCGTTGTCGGCCGTCTACGGCGCCCTCAGGAAGAAACGCATCCGGGTCAACGGTCGCAAGGCCAGCCCCGACGACCGGCTGGCCGAGGGCGACCGCATCGCCGTGGACCGCTCCATCGCCGGCCGCGCGGAGATGGGGACGAAGGCCGA
>JAEUJG010000401.1 GCA_016794765.1 Spirochaetaceae bacterium
CCCTGGGGACCCTGGCCGCCGTAGCCGCCGCCCTGGCCGTAACCGCCGGGACGCTGGCCGCCGTAGCCGCCACCCTGGGGACCCTGGCCGCCGTAGCCGCCGCCCTGGCCGTAACCGCCGGGACGCTGGCCGCCGTAGCCGCCCTGACCGGCGGGCGCGCCGGGACCGCGGGAGTCGCCATAGCCGGGGCGGGAGCCGTAGCCGCCGCCCTGGGGGCGGGAACCGTAGCCGCCGCCCTGCGGGCGGTCGCCATAGCCGCCGCCCTGGGGACGGGAACCATAGCCGCCGCCCTGGGGGCGATCGCCATAGCCGCCGCCCTGGGGGCGGGAACCGTAGCCACCGCCCTGCGGGCGGTCGCCGTATGCGGGCCGGGCCGGACGATCGCCGGCCGCGGGTGCTTGATCGGAAGGAAGGGAGCCTTCGCCGCGGGGAGCGGCGGGACGCGGCGCCATCGGGCGCGGAGCTTCGCCGGCCGGACGCTCGGCGGCCGCGGGACGCGGAGCCGGGTGCGCCGCGGGGGAAGCGGCATCGGGAGCCGACGCCGCGGGGGCGGCGGGAGCCTCGACGGAACGGGGAGCGTGCGCGGCGACGTGATGGACCGCCGCGTGCGGCGCGGCGCTCGGCGCGGAGCCTTCGGGCGCGGCGGGCCGCTCGGCGGGAACGCCGCCCTCTTCGTGATGGGCGACGACGCGGGCCTGCGGTTTCTTGACCACGACCTTCTTCTTGACGACGACGACTTTCTTCTTGTCGCCCGCGGCGTCATGCTCGGCGGGAGCGGGGGCCGGAGCGGCCTCCGGCGCCGGCGCGTGCGCCTTGGGCTGTTTTATGAGGTTCGCTTTCTGCTTCTGCGGATTCTCGCTATTATCGGTCATACGCTCCCTTTACGCTTCCTGATCGTCCTCGTACTCGAAGCTGAGCTCCACGCCGCATTTCGGGCATTTGCTCATATCGGGCGTCACTCGCGCCCCACAGTCCGGACACTGATAATCATCATCGGCGACAGGGGCCTCTCCGGCCTCGGCCTCCGCGACGGGCTCGGCGCCCGCCTCTTCTTCGACGACCTCGACGTTATCGTTGACGATCGCCTGGAGCACGGAGAGGGAATCGGCGTCGAGCCCCTCGATCGCCTTGAGGCGCTCGGGATCCGACGCGATGAAGTCTTCCACGAACTCGATGCCGGCGGCGGCGAGGGCCTCGGCCCAAGCGGGCTCGACGCCCGGCAGCTCCGCGAGGCGGAGCCCCTCTTCCTCGCCCGGCTCGCCGAAGAGCTCGGAAACGGCGCGCTTGTAGTCGCCGGAGAGGTCCATCTGGAGGAACTGTTCCTCGGTCTTCACGTCCACGTTCCAGTCGCAGAGGCGGTTGGCCAGGCGGACGTTGAGACCCTGCTTGCCGATCGCCACGGAGAGCTGGCTCTCGGGGACGACGGCGAGCGCGAGATGCTTGGCCTCGTCGATGATGTGGACGTCGCGAACCTCGGCGGGAGAAAGCGCGTTGCGGATGAAGCGCTTGGGATCGACCTCGTACTTGAGGATGTCGACCTTCTCGCCCTCCAGCTCGCGGATGATGGCCTGGATGCGGATGCCCTTGAGGCCGACGCAGGCGCCGACCGGATCGATGTCCTCGCGGTGGGAGAGGACGGCGATCTTGGTCCGGTAGCCCGGCTCGCGGACGATCTTGAAGACGTCCACGGTCTTGTCGTAGATCTCCGGAACCTCGAGCTCGAGGATCTTGCGGACGAACTCGGCGTGCGTCCGCGAGAGGATGATCTGCGGGCCCATGCGGCCCTTCTCCACCTCGACGATCATCGCCTTGATGCGGTCGCCCATGTGGTAGGTCTCGCGGGGGGACTGGAACTTCTTCGGGAAGATGCCCTCGATCTTGCCGAGGTCCACGAAGATGTTGCCGTTCTTCTCGCGCTGGTAGTAGCCGATGATGATCTCGCCGACCTTGGACTTGTACTCGGCGTACTGGGTGTCGCGGGAGATCTCGCGGAGGGACTGGCGGGTCGTCTGCTTGGCGAGCATGACCGACTGGAGGTCGAACTCCCGAGGATCGACGGGAAGCTCGAGGATGTCGCCGATCTCGGCGCCGTCGGCCATCTCCTGCGCCTCCTCGAGGGAAATCTCGAGGACGGGATCGTCGACTTCCTCGACGATGGTCTTCTTCGCGTAGACGTCGACGCCCTCGTAGTTGTCCTTGAAGCGGACGACGGCGTTTTCGTTGGTGCCGTACTTCTTCTTGTACGCCGCGAGGAGGGCGTCCTCGACGGTCTTCACGATGAGGTCTTCGGAGATGCCTTTCTCGTTGATGAGCTGGCGTATCGCTTCGGCCATTTCGGAAGCCATATGACTTAGTCTCCCTCCTGCGTAGAGTCCAGCCGGGCCTTGGCGACGGCGTCGATTTCTATGGTCATCGGCCCCTCCTTGGTGGAGAGGTCGAGGAGCGGACCCTTCAGGGCGACGATGCGCCCCTTGATCCACTCGGTCTCGTTGACGAGAAGGATTTTCACGCCCTTCCCGGCGAAGATTCCGTATTCCCGCGGCGACTTGATGGTCCGCTCGATGCCGGGACTCGTCACCTCGAGATAGGGGTCCTCCATCGCGAGAAGGACCTGGAGCCGCGGATAGATGATGCGGTGGGCCTTGGAGCACTCGGCGACGCCCGTCCCTTCCGGCGCGTGGATGACCGCGCGCACCTGTACGGAACCGCGATGGCGGCTCAGGACGAACTCAACGAGCGAGAGGCCGACGGCCTGGAGAAGCGGCTCGATGTCGGCGGCTATGGTTTCTTGTTCCTGCATACCTATAAAAAAAGAGTCGTCGAACGACTCTTCTTATTCCTAAGGAGAATCTATTTTTTATTACCTATAGCGGATACTACCCCTTTTATGGTCGCGCGTCAAGCCGATGGAGACGCAATCGCCCGTGTCCCGGGGCGGCTTTCGCGCCGTATCGGCGCGGTTTTCCGCGCTTTCCGCGCCGCCCCGAGGCCTGTCGGCGGGCCCGGTTCGG
>JAEUJG010000458.1 GCA_016794765.1 Spirochaetaceae bacterium
GCTGCGCCGCGGCGGCGGTGTGGCGGCGTTGCGCCGCGGCGGCGGGAGGGCGGGTCGGCGTGGCGGGGCGGCGGCCGCCGCGCCGACCCGCGCGCCGGGAAACCTCAGCTCTTGTGCGGCCGGAGGAAGCCGAAGAAGGAACCGACGAGGCCGCCCAGGATGTGGGCGAACTGCGAGATGTTGTCGCGGTTGGCCGCCGCGTTCCAGATCTCCTTGCCGAGGAAGAGCACCATCACGAGGATGAAGGTGAGCGGCACCTCGCCCTTTTCGAAGTTCGTGAAGGAGGAAAGGAGGATCATCATGAAGACGATGCCGCTGGCGCCGAGGAGGACGGTGTTCGGAAATAGGAGGACGTTGAGGAGGCCCGTCACGAGGGAGGTCGCTGCCATCATGACGAGCATCCCCAGGGAACCGTAGCTCACCTCGAGGATGGGGCCGAGGAGGAGGATGAAGCTGAAGTTCGACAGGAAGTGTTCGAGGCTGCCGTGGCCGAGGACGTGGGTGAAGAGCTTCACGTAGTCCTGGGCCGCGTTGGTCCTGAAGGGCGCGGGCGTCGAAAACCAGCCCTGGGTCAGGCCGGGCAGGACGGTCGCGGAGAGGAAGAGGACCAGGGCCGAGACGATGGTGAAGCTCAGGGTGGTGGGGGCATTGTAGCGGATTCTCACGTGGCGCTCCTCTGGTGCGTGGCCGGCGGCCTAGAGATCGAGCTCGAGGCCGACCGGACAGTGATCGGAACCGCGGACCTCGGGGTGGATCGTCGCGGCCTTGACGGCGGGCATGAGGCCCTCGTCGACGGAATGGTAGTCGAGACGCCAGCCGATGTTGTGTTCCCGGGCCGAGGGCACGCGGTAGGTCCACCAGGTGTACTTGCCGGGCTCGGGGCAGAGGCGCCGGAAACTGTCGACATAGCCGGCGCCGAGCCACTTGCCGAACCAAGAGCGCTCCTCCGGAAGATAGCCGGGGTTGCCCTCGTTCGCCTTGGGATTGGCGAGGTCGAGGGGCTCGTGGGCGATGTTGTAGTCGCCGGCGACCACGACGTGGCGTCCCGCCGCCACGAAACGGTCGCAGGCGGCGAGCACCGCGTCGCAATAGCGCAGCTTGTAGTCGAGCCGGGCGCCGGCGTCCTGGCTGTTCGGGAAATAGCAGGAGAGGAGGACGAAGTCGCCGTAGTCGGCGACGAGGGTCCTCCCCTCGTCGTCGAATTCCTCGACGCCGAGGGGCCCGATGGAGCGGGGTTCCTTTTTGGAGAGGATGGCGACGCCCGAGTAGCCGCGGCGGCGGGCCGAGGCGTAATAGGCGTGGTAGTTGCCGCCCCGGCCGTCGGCGGGCGCGAGGAATTCCTTGGGAAGCTGTTCGGGGTGGGCCTTGGTTTCCTGCAGGCAGAGGAAGTCGGGGCTTTCGGACGCGAGCCATTCGAAAAGGCCCTTGCCGCCGCAGGCGCGGATGCCGTTGACGTTCCAGGAGAGTATGCGGGTCATGCCGGGTTCCTTGCTTTCTCTCGAGGCTCGAATCAGCCGCCCCGCGACGCGGGGCGGGCACCGCCGCTCGGGAAGGACCGGGCTCGGTTCAGGGGCTTTCCTGGACCTGGAGCTCGACGGCGAGCACGATGCGATAGGTCTTTCCGCGATAGGCGGTGAATTTGCGCGTCACGACGTAGTCCCCGATCCTGCAGCCGACGCTGTGCTCGCCGGGTTCGACGTTGAAGGAGGGCTTGCCCGTGTGGTCGAGTTTCTGTCCGTCCAGGCTCACCTGGGCCGAATCGGGGGCCTCGATGACGACAAGGGGCGCGGTGTCCTGCAACTCGACGAGGAGCTCGAGGGTCCGGCCCTGCTCTAGGGCGAAGGAACGGCTCTCGTCGCGGTAGGCGTCGGAAACGACGCGGAGGAAGTGGCTGCCGCTCTTGAGGACGATGGGGTCCTTGCCCTCGAGTTGCCGCTGGTCGGTCAGGCGCTTGTCGTCGATGGAGACGGCGACGGGCGCGCGCTCGACGCCCTCGGGGTACTTGAGGACGAGGCGGAAGGCGCCTTCGTCGGTGAGGAGGGGGCGGATCCGGATCTGGAACTGCGCCGTCTCGAGTTCGGAAGGAAGCCCCTTGGTCACGGGGAAGAGCTTGAAGAGGAGTGGGAAGTCCTTGGGTTCGGCGACGATGGGAATGACGGTCGCGTAGGGCGAACTCTTGAGGCCGTGGTCCTTGCGGAGCGGGATCTGGACGACGAAACCGGCGCGGGCGGGAAGGGGCTGGGTGAGGATGCGGGAACCCTCGTAGCCGAAGCGGTTCTTGTCCGGCGCCGGATCGACGCGGCGCCAGAGCTCGTAGGCGAGGGCGCCGGGCATCGCGAGGGAGGCCTGGGGCGCCTTCACCTCGATCTCGACGCCGTGGATGAAGGGCGAGGCCTTGGGCATCATGATGGCGACGGCGTCGTTGTAGCCGATGGAAAAGCGCGAGCCCTCGGAGGCTTCGGGACCCAAGGTGGCGATGCCGGCGATGATGGTGCGGAGTTCCTCGCCGAAGGCGGGGAAGGATGCCGCCCCGAGGGCGAGCATGGCCAGGAGGAGTGGGGAAAAGCGCAAACGAGCTTTCATCGCGTACCCTTCGGGATGAGGGGCTCTGGATCGCGGGCCTCGCCGCGGCTCCTGACCTCGAAGTGCAGGTGGGGACCGGTGGAGAGGCCGGTTGATCCGACCCGCCCGATCATCATACTCGATTCCACGCGGTCGTTCAACCTCACGTTTCGCAGCGAAAGGTGGCCGTATACCGTCTGCCAGCCGCCCTCGTGGTCGATGACGACATATTCGCCGAGCACGGGATCATTGCCCGAGGCGGAGACCCTCCCCTCGCGGGCGGCGTAAACCTCGGTGCCGCTCGGCGCCGCGAGGTCGATGCCGTCGTGCATCGCGGTCCTGCCGCTCACGGGACTCCGCCTGAGCCCGAAGCCGCTCGTCAGCCTGCCCGCGGGCAGGGGAAAGCGGAAGAGGAGGCCGAGAAACAGCGCGCGCTCCTCGGGATTGAAGCGGGCGCCACGGAAGAACACGAACCGGCTCGGGCCGCCGCGTCCCTCCAGCGCGAGGGAGGCGCCCTGGGCCTCGTCCCGGTAGGAAATGAGATAATCGAGATCGGTCGAGGCCTTTTCGGGGGCGAAAAGACCGGGCGCGGAAGGCACGAGGATCGTCTCTCCGGGCAGGAACTCGCGCGCCCGATCCAGGCGGTTCAGGGTCGCCAAGGTTTCGTAGGGGAGGTTGAGCCGGGCGGCGAGGGAAAAGAGGTCCACGACCCTACGCGGCTCGTAGACGTACATCACGAGCTCCGGCTCCGGACCGCCGGAGCGGAGCGCCGTATAGGAGGCGGCGAGCTGTTCCTGGTGCTGGATATAGAGCGGGTCGTCCGGCCCGAGGGAGCCGAGCTTCGGGTAACGCGACGTTCCGGAGGCGGCGGCGCTCGTCGGCGCCGTTCCCGTCGGCTTGGCGCCCGCAGTTTGGGCGATAGCCGGGCCGGTTGCCGCCAAGACAAGCAGGGCGGCGGCGCCGAAAAGCGCGAAGGCGAAGCGGCGTCCCGCGCCAAGGCGCCCCGCCGGGGAAGGCTTCATCGTCCGGCGGGCTGGTCTGCAGGGCGGGCCCGGCCGGCGCGGCGGCGAATCATGCGGCGCGCCGACGCGGCGACGAGGAGAGCCGCGAGAAAGAGGCCGACGAGGGCCGTGAAGGCCGCGCGGTTGTTCGTGGCCAGGGCCCAGAGCGGCCAGACCGCCAGCGCCGAGGCGCCGACGATGCCGAGGGCGGCCAGGAGAACGAGGCCAAGGCGCCTGAATCGCGCCAGGGAGCGGTCGGCGGCGTCCCGGGCAAGGGAATCCTGGCCGGCGAAGGAGCTCGGTTTCCTCACCGGGAGGCTCCGCGCCGCAAGACCGAACGAGCCTTGACGTAGAGGAGGGAAAGCTCGGCGTCGCGGAGGGCCTTGCCGCGCGGGGGACGGCGCGGATCGAGGCGGAGAAGGAGCCGCCGGGCGCGGGCTTCGATGTCGGCCGGCGCTTCGGAACCCGAAAAGCCCGGGCGCTCAAGCTCCTTGCCGAGGAGCTCCACGAGGACGGCGAGCTCCGAGCCTTCCTCCGCGCCCA
>JAEUJG010000572.1 GCA_016794765.1 Spirochaetaceae bacterium
GCCGCGGCGCCTATCGCGCGGCGACACCATTGGAGGATACGATGAAGACCACCACCGTCAGCACCAAGAACGCGCCCGCGGCGCTCGGCCCCTATTCCCAGGCCGTCAGGGCCGGCGACTTCCTGTTCTGCTCGGGCCAACTCGGACTCGATCCCGGGACCGGCGCCCTGGCCGAAGGCGTCGAGGCGCAGGCAAGCCGCGCCCTCGACAACCTGAAGGCCGTCCTCGCGGCGGAGGGCCTCGATTTTTCCCGCGTCGTCAAGACGACGATCTTCCTCGCCGACATGGCGGACTTCGGCAAGGTCAACGAGATCTACGGTTCCCGCTTCGCCGGGGCCTTCCCCGCCCGCTCGACGGTCCAGGTCGCGGGCCTGCCCAAGGGCGGATGCGTCGAGATCGAGGCGGTCGCCGCCTATCCCTCCGCCGAAGCCCAGGGCGGCCGCGGCTAGACCCGCGATGTACGACTTCGACGCCCGGTACGACCGGAGGCCGCACAACTCGGTGAAATGGAGCTTCCTCGGCGAATGCCGCCCGGGCGGGGATGAGGCCATCCTTCCGCTCTGGGTCGCCGACATGGACTTCGCCGTGCCGCCGGCCGTCAGGGCGGCGGTGGAGGCGCGCGCGGCCCATCCCATCTACGGCTACGCGGGCAAGCCCGCCGGCTTCTACGAGGCCTTCGAGTCCTGGATGCTCGGCCGGCACGGCCTCCGCGTCGAACGCGGGACGATCCTCTTCTCGCCGGGCATCGTGCCGGGACTCTCCTTCGCGGTGGACGCCCTGACCGAGCCCGGCGACGGGGTCGTCATCCAGCCGCCGGTCTACTTTCCCTTCCGGCAGGTCATCGAGCGCAACGGGCGCCGCGTCGTCGAAAATCCCCTCGCCTGCCGGAACGGCCGCTGGGAAATCGACTTCGAGGACCTGGAACGCAAGGCCGAGGGCGCGAAGGCGCTCATCCTCTGCTCACCTCACAATCCCGTCGGCCGCGTCTGGACGGAGGAGGAACTCGGACGCCTCGTCGACATCGCCCGGCGCCGGGGCCTCCTCCTCGTTTCCGACGAGATCCACTCCGACCTCGTTCGCCCGCCGCGCCGGCACGTCCCCGCCCTGGCCTTCGCCGAAACCCTGGGCGGCCGCATCGTCAGCTTCCACGCCCCGAGCAAGACCTTCAACATCGCGGGCCTGCAGACTTCCTATGTCGTGATCCCCGACCCGGAACTCCGCCGGCGCTTCGACGCCGAGGAGGACCGCTTCGGGCTCAAGAGCCCGAACGTCTTCGGGGCGACGGCCGCCGAGGCCGCCTATCGCGAGGGCGGACCGTGGCTCGAGGAGCTCCTCGACTACGTCGCGGACAACGAGGCCTTCCTCCGCGCCGAGCTCGCGAAGCGCCTTCCCGAGCTCTCGATGGCGCCGATGGAGGGCAGCTTCCTCGCCTGGATCGATTTCCGGAAGGCCCTCGTCGAGGGGAGCCTTCACGCATTCCTCCTCGAGAAGGCACGGCTCTGGCTCGACGAGGGCTCGCGCTTCGGCACGGGCGGCGCCGGCTGGGCGCGGCTCAACCTCGGTTGCCCCCGCTCGACCCTCGCCGAGGCGATCGACCGCCTGGAGTCCGCGCTCCGGAGCTAGGCGAGGCCCGATTCCCGGAAAATACGCATCGAGTTGCGGCGGATTTGGGAGCGGAGCTCCTCCGGCGCCGCGCCGCGCGCGCGCGCCAGGTCACGGACCGCGCGCTCCGCGAGGCCGATGTCGGTCCGCGAGCCGCCGAGCCAAGGCTCGCCGACCGGATTGTCCGTCTCGACGAGTAGGCGCTCGGCGGGAACGCGCCGCGCGGCGGCGCGGCTCATGGGCCAGCGTCGCAGCGAACAGCCGAAGGTGAAGTAATAGCCCTCGTCGATCATCCGCCCGAGGATGCCCATCGGGCCCGAATACCAATGGATGACCACCCGGGAGGCGCGGACGGCGCGGAGCGTCTCCAGGACCTCGGCCTCCGCCGCCTTCGTGTGGACGACGCAGTAGCGGCCGAGCTCAGCCGCCCTTCCCGCGAGGCGCTCGAAGACCCGGCGCTGCGCCTCCCTCGGCACGTCGCGGGCCCAGAGGTGGTCGAGGCCTATCTCGCCGATGAGGGGACTCGCGGCGAGGTAGGGCTCGAGCTCCGACTCGCGCCCCGCGTAGGACAGGGCGCGGGCCGGGTGGACGCCGAAGGTCGGCACGACGGCCGGGCGGCCCGCGGCGGCGGCGAGGGTCGCCAGGTAGGAAGGGACATCGACCGAGGCGGCGACGCAGCGCGCGCCGGAGGCGGCTATCGCGTCGGCCTCGGCGGCTGGATCGGGATAGAGGTGGAGGTGGGTATGGAAGTCGACAAGGCCGCGGAAGGCGGCGCGCCGCCCCGGGGCGCCGGTCGGCCCCGCCGGCGCCGCGCTCACTGCGAAGCGCGTCCGCCGAAGGGACGCTCGCCGGCCCTCGCCTCCAGGACAAGCCCGCCCGGAACCTTCGCGGGAGCGAAGGAAAAGACGACGGGCTCGAGGGCGGCGAGGGAGACCGCGGCGCTCGTTTCGCGGCGGCGCCTCAGGAAGAGGCCCCGCGCCTCTCCGCCCGGGCCTTCGGGCAGGGGCGCGAGCCGGTCCACGAGGTTCTTGCGGGCGGGGAAGTCGGCGGCCATGGCCCCGTCGGGTCCCGCCGCGCCGACGACCCGGTAAAAGCGCGGCCCGGCGACGAGGGCGGCCGGGCCCGCCAGCTCGACCCGCTCCACGACGAGGGCGAGGGCGACGAGCGGCAACTCGAGCTTCTGCAGGGTCGGAACGGTGTCGCGCTCCTGGATCTCGAGCTGGCCGGAAAAGCCCGCGTCGGTCGCGGCGAAGGGCAGGAAACGCGCGACCGGCCCGGGCCCGCGGAGGGGCAGCCAGCCGGCCAGCCCGTCGAGGAGAAGGAGGGCGGCCGCCAGGCCGAGGCCCGCGAGCGGAACGCCCGCGGCCCTGGGCGCGAGTCCCGCCGCAAGACCGGCCAAGGAGAGGGCTCCCGCCCACCAGGGCAGGAGGGGCTCGAGGAGGTCGGCCTTGGCGGGAAGCACGAGGAGGAGGGCCGCGGCCGCGAGGGAGAGGGCAAGGAAGGTCGCGGCCCAGGCGGAACGCCTCGCGGCCCGGCGTTCGGCGCCGCGCCGCGCCAGGACGATCCAGCGCAAGGCCTCGCCGAGCGCGAGCCCGAGGAAGAGCGCGGCGAGCCCGCCCCAGAGGAAGGGGCTCGCCGCCGGGGACGAAACGGCGCCGCGCGGGAACGC
>JAEUJG010000600.1 GCA_016794765.1 Spirochaetaceae bacterium
GCCGCGGCGACCCCCAGCGCGGGCGCCACGGTGACGCTGACCTGGACCAATCCCGGAGACGCCGATTTCAGACGAGTGCGGATCAGCTGGACAGGCCCCACTACGGGATCCTACACCTGCGCGGACGACGCGGCGACCTACACGACCGGCTCTCTTTCCATCGGAACCTACACCTTCGCTATAAAGAGCGAGGACGACGCCGGCAACATCCAGACAACCGGCGTGAGCCGAACCGCGACGACGGACTCGACGCCGCCCGTCGACGTGAGCGGTGCCGCGGCGACCGCCAACGCGGGCGGCACGGTGACGCTGGCCTGGACCAATCCCACTGACGCGGACTTCAGGCGCGTTCGGATCAGTTGGACGGGAACCGCGACGGGATCCTATACCTGCGCGGACGACGCGACGAGCTACACGACCGGCGCCCTCGCCGACGGGGCCTACACCTTCGCGATCAAGAGCGAGGACGACGCCGGCAACATCCAGACGACCGGCGTGACCCGGACCGCGACGGCGGACTCGACGCCACCCGGCGACGTGGGCGGGGCCGCCGCGACCGCCAACGCCGGCGGCACCGTGACGTTGGCTTGGACGAATCCGACGACGTCGGACTTCAGGCGCGTGCGGATCAGCTGGACGGGAACCGCGACGGGGTCCTACACCTGCGCGGACGACGCGACGACTTACACGACGGGAGTCCTCGCCGACGGAGCCTACACCTTCGCGATCAAGAGCGAGGACGACCTCGGCAACATCCAGCCGACCGGCGTGACCCGGACCGCGACGGCCGATTCGACGCCGCCCGGAAGTGTCACGAGCTTTACCGCGGTTCCCGATTCCGGCAACAAGGTAGACTTGGCATGGGTGAATCCCGGAGACGGAGATTTTAGGCGTGTCCGCATCAGCTGGAGCGGGCAGGAGTCAGGATCCTTGATAGCGGCTGACGGAGCCACAACGGCCACTACCGGCAATCTGTCCGCGGGATCGTATACCTTCGAGGCTAAAACCGAGGATGCCACCGGAAATGTCCAAGGCACGGGAGAGAGCGCCGGACCGATCGCGCGCGCGATCGCCGGCACTTCGTACGGCCCGGCAAAGGTTTTCGCGAGGTTGACGATCGTCATCCCCTCCGCTTCGCGGTCCGCCGAAAATGACGGCCATTTCCTGGATTTGGCCGTAGCCGAATTGCGACAGGATCGGCAAATTCCCACGAGTGGGTCTGCCGCGGGCACCGTGAAACCACCTGTCGCATCAAGCCGACGAGTCGCGACGGGAACCATGCACTCATCCGGACCGAAGGCTATTTCCGAACAGGTGGTATACTCCTCCACGGTCTCCCCATACGAACCGCCCAGTACCGACAGGCTCGGGAGCGGCTCTTTCGCCGAGGAAGCGGTCGAGGTGGGTGCGGCGCCGCGCGGGGAGGATTTGATCCGGGAACTCTCCGAAGCCATTTCAAGTGAAGCCTTCCAGTCCGCCTCTCCCCGCCGGCTCCACTCCGAAACCCTGATCCACCAGGCCGGCTTCGCTCCGAGCTCTTCCTCCGGTGCCCCCACCGCGTCCCCTCCGCCCTCCGCCCCCCAACCCGCGGCGCCGGACGGCGGTCTTCCTCCTCTTCCCTCTTCCGCCCCCAGGTACGCCCTGGCGCCAGCACCGACGGGGCTTGAGGCCAAGCGTCGCCTTGGGGCGCGGTTTGCGCGGTTGGCGGCGGAGAAGTGAGCTATACTATGATTGATGTAATGTGCGGAGGTGTTCGATGAAGAAGTTCGTGCTGGCGGCCTTGGCCGTCTTCGCCATATCCGCCGCGGCCGCGGTGCCTCTCTCGGTCAGCTGGGCCGAAGGCAAGGTGGAATTCCAGAAAGGCACCGCGTGGAAGGTCCTGAACGCCGGCGACAAGGTCGAGTCCACCGACACGATCAGGCTCGGGCCGGCTTCCTACGTGGAGCTTTCCGACGGCCGGCGGAAGATCGTCCTCTCGGCGCCGGGGGTCTTTGCCCTCGAGTCGGTACTCAAGTCGGGCGCCGAAAAGGCCGCCAAGACCACGGGCGCCCTCGGCAAGCTCGGCAAGCTCGTCGATCCGAAGGCCCAGTCCTCCGGCACCGCCGTCGCCGGCGTCCGCGGCGCGGCGCAGGGAGCCGATTCGATGGTTTGGGCCACCGACTCGGAGAGTCCGGAAGCCTTGATCGAGGAAGCGCGCGCCATGCTCCGCGAGGAGCGCTTCGCCGACGCGGCGGAGCTCTTCGGGGAGGGCGCGGCGGTCGCCGAAGGGGAACTGCGCGACTCGGCGCTCTACAGCCGCGCCTGGTGCCTGGCTTCCGCCGGCGGCACCTTGGGGGCCATCAAGACCCTG
The DNA here is from genome assembly GCA_016794765.1 of Spirochaetaceae bacterium. Classification (GTDB taxonomy): domain Bacteria; phylum Spirochaetota; class Spirochaetia; order Treponematales; family Rectinemataceae; genus JAEUJG01. Next base: position 2,351 of record JAEUJG010000600.1, read on the forward strand.
CGCGCCATGCCCGCCGCCGGCCCTTGGTCGGGGCCGCGGGCCCTCCTCCTGGCGCGGCTCGATCTCGACACGGGCGCCGCGGCCGAGGCCAAGACGGTGCTCCAGGCCGCCCTTGCCGCGGGTACCCTCTCCGGCGACGACGCCGTCCTGGCCAAGGCTATGCTCGAAGAGGCTCGTTAGCCGGGCGACATGACGCGTAGGGAGGGGCCTCGAGCCCCCGGTCCGCGCCGCGTCGAAGGGCCCCCGGCGACGGGGGCCTTTCCATGCCCTTCATGGTTTCACGCGCGCTTCGCCGCGGGGCCTCGTCACGCGCCGCGCGCTCTGCTACTATCTTTACATGCGAGACAAACCCGAAAAGAGCGCCGCGACCTTGGGCACCCTGGCCGCCTTCGCCGCCTACGGCATGTGGGGGTTGTTCCCCTTATATTGGAAAAGCCTGGCCGCGGTGGACGCCATCCAGATCCTTTGCCATCGCATCGTGTGGTCGGCGGCGCTGACGCTCTGCCTGCTCGCGTTCAAGAGGGGCGGTCTCAAGAGCCTCGCCGCCCTGGTCAAGGATCGCCGCCGCGCGGCCGCCGTCGCCTTCTGCGCCGTGGTGATCACCGTGAACTGGGGGCTCTACATCTGGGCGGTGAATTCGGGCAAGGTGGCCGATTCTAGCCTCGGCTACTACATCAATCCGCTCCTGTCCGTTGCGCTCGGCGCGCTTTTCATGGGGGAGCGCATCGACCGCTGGACGGGAACGGCCGTGGGCATCGCCGCCTTCGGCGTCGCCTTCGCGGCGATCGCGATGGGCAGCCTTCCCTGGGTCTCCCTCGTGCTGGCGGCCACCTTCGCCTTCTACGGCCTCGTCAAGAAGAAGGCCGGGCTCGATCCCCTGCTCGGCCTCGCCGCGGAGACGCTTTTCGCCGCGCCTTTCGCCCTGGCTTGGCTCCTCCGCGAGCAGGCCGCCGGCCGCGGCGCCTTCGGAAACCCCGCCAACGGCGGCGGGACGGTCGAGACCATCATGCTCGTCCTGGCGGGAGTCGTGACGGCCGTGCCCCTCCTGGCCTTCGCGTACGCCTCGAATCGCATAACGCTGCAGCGGATGGGCTTCATCCAGTATCTTTCCCCGTCGAGCCAGCTGGCGCTCGGCGTCTTCGTCTACGGCGAGCGGCCGTCGGCGGGACGCGTCGTGGCCTTCGGCGCGGTGGCGGCGGCGGTCCTCGTCTACGTCTCAACGAGGCGACGCGCCGCGCGCGAGCTGGCGGCCAAGCCCGCGGCCTAGGCGCCGCGCGCGAGCTGGCCGCCCGCTAATCGGAGCCGAGGGAGCGCACCTCCGCGTCCAAGGCCTCCAGGCGGCGGCCGTTCTCCTCGCCGAGGCTGCGCACGGCGCGCGCCTCCTCGAGGATGCGGCCGAAAGAGGCGCCGAGGCCGGCGATGCTGCCGCGGAGCAGGTCGGTCGCCTCGCGCACGCTCGCGATGCCGGCGCGGCTCTCCGCGTCGGCGGCGCGGAGTTCGCCGACGGCGCCGGCCACGCGGTCGCCCGCCCGGCCGATGCCTTCCGCGGACTCGCGGATCTCCCGCACGCTCCCCTCGATCCCCGCGATGCGCGACAACAGCTCGTCCACGGAGCGGATGAAGTCCTCGCTCTCGTCGCGCGACGCCGAAAAGCGCTCGCGCGCGGCGCGGTTCAGCTCCGAGGCCCGGGCGATGTCCTGGGTCGCGGTCTTGAGCGCCGCCCCTATCTCCTTGGCGTTCTTGTTGGCGGTCTCCGCGAGGCTGCGGACCTCGTCCGCGACCACGGCGAAGCCCGCGCCGGATTCGCCGGCGTGCGCCGCCTCGATGGCGGCGTTCATGGCGAGGAGGTTCGTCTGGGAGGCGATCTTGGCCACGGCGCCCACCTGCTCGAGGAGGGAGCTCGTCCGCGAGGCGAGCGAGCCGATGGCCTCGGCCGCCGCCGCCACTGCGGTATCAGCTTCCGCATAACGCGCCGAGAGGCGCTCCATGCGTCCGCGGCGCTCCGCGGACAGCCCGGCGACGGAGCCGGCGAAGGCGCCTATCTTGTCGATGGAGGCGGCCGTGCCCTCTATCTCGCCGCGTTGCTCGCCGAGGGCGGTTTCCACGGCGTCGCCCTGGGCCTTGACCCGCTCGGCGGCGCGCGCCAGGTCGTCCGCGGCCATCGCGAGGCGGCTGGCCTGGGTGTCGACCGCGTCGACGGCGGCGTAGCTCTCCTCGGCGTGGGCTATCTGGCGGGCGGCGCTGGAGCGCAGGCCCTCGCCGACCTGGAGGCCGTCGCGCGAGTTGCCGAGGAGCTCCGAAAGGCCGGCGGCGCGGCGCTCGCTTCGCACCGACTCCTCCATCGCGAGGGCGAGGGATTCCCGCGTCATCTTGACGGCGAGGTAGGCCATGGCCGTGGCGGCGATGACGATGATCGCGGCTATCGCGAGGTTGTCGGCGGGAGTCGTCTCGGGCGCGGACTCGAGGAAGGGCAGGACGCGGGCGACGAAATGCGCCAGGAGGGAAGCGACCGAGACGACGCCGGTGAGCACGCACTGGAAGGGGCGCTCGGAAAGCAGGGCCGACTCGAAGAGGACCAGGAGGAGGTAGACCGCGTATTCGTAGGACTCGTAGGGATCGGGCCGGGGGTCGGCGAAGAGAAGGATGGAGAGGCCGAGCCAGGTGAAGGCGACCGTGAGCGAGCTGGCGGCCGGCCGGTGCCCGCGGAAGAGGAGCAGCAGGGGGATCGCGAAGGGCAGGGCGGTGGACAGGTTGAGGAAGGCGAGGAAATCGGGCTTGGCGAGCACCCTGGCCCCGCCGTAGAGCAGCATGGCCGCCGCCAGGACGAGGTCGATGACGTACAGCGCCCGGGCTTTCTTCAGGGCGCCGAGGCCCGCGCCGCGGTAGATGAGTTCCAGTCGTTCGCCGTTTTTCATGAAAGGCCCTCCGCAGGGGACACTCTAGCAGAGGGCCGACCTCTCCGCAATCGAGAACCGCCTTCAGGAGGCGGGGCCGAAGACCAGGTCGCCGCGCTTCACGACGTTCCGCACGAGGTTCATGCCGGCGTTGTAGGCCAGGAAGCGGCAGGAGGGAGCGTCGAGGACGAGGAGGTCGCCCTGCTTGCCCGGCTCGAGGGAGCCGAGGCGGTCGGCCAGGCCGAGGGAGGCGGCGCCGCCGAGCGTGACGGCGGTGAGCGACTCCTCCATCGTGAGCCTCAGGTAAAGCACCGCGATCGCGATCGCGAGGGGCAGGGACTGGCTGTAGCAGGACCCGGGATTGAGGTCCGAGGCTATGGCGAGGGCGCAACCGGAGTCGATCATCGCGCGCGCGTCGGCGTAGGGCTCGCGGAGCGTGAAGGCGGTGAGGGGCAGGCAGCCCGCGACGACGCCGGCCTCCGCCATGCGCCCGATGTCCTCCAGGCTGGCCTTGAGGAGGTGGTCGGCGCTCGCCGCTCCCAGCTCGGCGGCGAGGCCGGCGCCGCCGAGGCGCTCGATCTCGTCCGCGTGGAGCTTGACGCCGAGGCCGAGGCGCTTGGCCGCGATGAGATAGCGGCGCGAGTCCTCCACGGAGAAGACGCCCTTCTCGCAGAAGACGTCGGCGAAGCGGGCGAGGCCGCTTTCGGCGACGCGGGGCAGGACCTCGGCGATCACGTAGTCGATGTAGTCGGCGGGGCGGCCCGCGTACTCGACCGGGATCGAGTGGGGGCCGAGGAAGGTCGGCACGATCTCCACCGGCTGGCCGCCCTGGAGATCGCGCATCGCCTCCAGCTGGCGGAGCTCGGTGTCGAGGTCGAGGCCGTAGCCGGATTTGCCCTCCACCGTCGTGACGCCGAGGGCCAGCATGGTCTTGAGGCGCGAGGCGCCGAGGGCGACGAGCTCGGCCTTGGAGGCGGCCCGCGTCGCCTGGACGCTCCGGGCGATGCCGCCGCCGCGCTTGTGGATCTCCATGTAGGGCATTCCCGCGGCCTTCCAGAGGAATTCGTCGTCGCGGTAGCCGGCGAAGACGAAGTGGGTATGCGAATCGACGAAGCCGGGCACGACGGCGCGGCCGCCCGCGTCCAGCCGGACGAGGCCGGGCCCGGAGGCGGCGCCGGCGGGGAGGCCGGCGGCGGGACCCGCGTACTCGATCTTGCCGCGGCGCACGAGCACCGCGGCGTCCTTCGTCGTCGCGACGCGGCCCATCGCCTCGGGGCCGCGGGGCGCCTGGAAGCCGAGGGGGGTGCTGAGCTCTCCGATGTTCGTGACGAGGATGTCGCCGGCCATGTGGTCCTCCTTCTGCGCGGGAAAGGGGCTGGTGGTGCGTCGAGGCCCGCCGGCGGAACGCCGCCCCTCGACGGCGCCATTATACGGAATCGGCGGGCCCCGAGGCTAGCGCGGCGCGGGAGGGCGGCGCGGCTTTGGAAGAGAGGGGCCCGGGGAGAGGAACCTTTCGCGCGCCTTGCGGGGCGACTTCGAAAGGTTCCGCTCCCCGGACGGTCCGGCGGAGGGAGCTTATTTCCTGAAGAGGGGATCGAGTCCGATGGTGCCGACGATGCCGTCCATGTAGGACTTCTGCTTGAGGAGGTTGCGGCGCTCGTCGACGCGGCCAAGCTCGGTGCGGGCGCGGCGGACCACGAGGGCGTCGCCGTCCCCCCGCTCGGCGATGAAACGCGAGAGGTATTCGGCCGACTTGGCGAGATAGTCGGCCTCGCGGTCGCGGTAGCGCTCGAGCCGCTCGCGGTACCAATCGGAGCCGAGGACGTAGTCGCGCTCGAAGAGGCGCCTGACCTCGGGATGGTCGGCGCCCTTCCCCTCGTAATTGCCCTCCGCCATGATGTGGAGGATGGCCTTGAGGGGCGGGATCGCCGACTCCACGGAGCCGTCGGCGAGATAGTCCTTGGCGACCTTGGCCTGGGCCTCGGCGATGTTGAGGACGCCGTCCGCGAATTCGGGCATGGACTGGAGCTCCGGCCGGAGGATCTCCTCGGTGAAGACCGCCGCCGGCGTGTCGAAGATGCGGCCGAGGTAGGTCGCGGCGAAGAGGGGCGTTATGCGCCATCCAAGCCGGCTCGCGGGGATGTGCTTGCCCTCGAACTCGAAGTCCGCGACGCGTTCCAGGTAGCCGTGGGTCTTCATGAACTCGGGGTCGCGCTCCTGGGGATCGAGGCGGGACCAGAGCTCGGGCACGAGGAGGGAAACGTCGTGCTCGACCTTGTACCTGCGGCCGATGTGGCCCGCGGCGGTGGAGAAGCCCGGGTAGCCGGTGAGGATGAAGGAGAGAAGGGCGTTGTTGAGGTCGGTCGTCGGCACCAGGGCGTTGAAGGGGCCCTTGGTGAGCGCGCCCTCGGAACCGGCGCCGGTCGTCGAGGGGCTCTTCCCCGTGAGCGAGCAGACGAAGTCCATGAAGAGCTCGGGCAGGTCCTGGAAGTGAATGGGGCCGTAGACGGCGAGGGGACGGATGCCGCCCTCGGGGTCGGCCGGATTGTTGCGGCGGCCGGGCAGGGTCGCGCCGACGGGCGTGAGGATCGGGCGCTCCGCGGGGACGCGGCGGTAGAGCCGCGGCCCGAGCTCGGAGAGGTAGCGGCCGAGGGGGTTCGTGTAGTTCGGGTCGAGCTGGAGGTAGCGCGGGTTCTTGGTCGGCGCGCCGTCCACGATGCGGAGCTTGTCGGAGGCGACGAACCACTCGACGCCGTCGTCCTTGTCCACCGCCTCGATGAATTCGCGCATCGGCTCGGAGTATTCGGAGAAGCTGACGGTCTTCTCGGCCATCTCGCCGGCGCGGGAGCGGGGCAGGGGCTCGAAGTTGGAAATGAAGTTGTCGCGCCGCGCGAGGTCCTTCTCGGCCTGCTTGTCGTAGCCGCGGATGACCGCGTCGTCCGGGCGCTGGAAGAAGCGGGCCTCGACGTTCTTGCAGAACTTGAGGCTCTTCTCCGGATCGACCCAGGCGGGCAGGTCGTGGAGGCGGGAGGCCGGGACGACGGTGCTCGCCGTGATGTCGTCCTCCCACTGGAGCTTGGCCGCGGGCATGAAGTCCTGGCGGAGCTTGAAGGTCCGGTTCATCTTGGAGGGATCGCGGCCGACGCGGAGGTAGGAGGCCAGGACGGGCCGGCCTTCGAACTTGAGGATGTTGCCGGTCGTGCCGTTGACGGCGTCCACGGTGAACTTGGACATCCAGTCGTCGCCCCAGTCGGGCCGGTAGAAGCGCTTGACGAGGAACACCAGGGCCTTGATGCGCTCGGGGATCGACTTGAGCCAGGCGTTGTAGTCGTCGGTGTTGAGGGGCGAGGGGGTGAGGAGCTTGATGACCGAGCCCAGGGAGCGCTTGGGCGAAAGGATGTGCCGCGAGTCCTTGCCGTGGTTCTCCTTGGGATCCTTGAAGCGGTCGCCGTAGTTGCGCTCGATGATCGCCTTGACGGCGGCGCGGTCCGCCTCGTAGTCCCCGACGATGATCGGCGAATAGGTGATCGCGTCGGAGATGGACTTGGCGATCTCCGACTTGCCGCCGCCGGAGACGGTGCAGGGCTTGTGGC
>JAEUJG010000003.1 GCA_016794765.1 Spirochaetaceae bacterium
CGGGAAAAGAAGCCGAGATAGGGATCGGTGCCGGCCTTCAGGAGATCGCCGGCCCTGCCGAGTTCGATGCCCGGCAGCCAGGACACGAGGACCCGCAAGGTGCACAGGAGCATATAAATGGAGACGGCCGCGGAAAGCAGGCGGGCCAGTATCGATATGACCATGACGTTTTTCCTTTCAAGGCTCGAGGCGCTGCAGGACCTCTATGGACTTCTGGAGATCCACGGAACCCTGCGCCGCCCGGAGACTTTCCCGCGCCGGGTCGAAGCTCGGATCGAGCCGCAGGGCCTCTGTCCAGTCGAGTATGGCGGCGGCGACGTCGCCGCCGGCATAGGAATCCAGCCCGTTAAGATATAGGGTCTCCACCTTTTTCGCAAGCTCCGCCCGCCCGAAGTCCCCGAGGGAGAAGCCGGCCTGGATGGAGATGCGGTTCAAGGGCGTCAGCTGGGTGGTCAGGTCGAGGGTATAGTTCACCGTCAACCGCACGAGTTCGATGTCGAAGGTGGAGCCGACCGAAAGCCGGGGGTTTCCGCCCTTCAGGAGGAGTCCGCCGTGGACGCCGAAGAAGTCCGTCAGCTTGATCCTGAAGCCGGCGGAGTAGATGAAGCGTTCGGACTTGGCCGGCTCGAGGAGGTTGATCGGCTTGGCGATCTCGAGGGAAAAGAGCATGGGGCGGAAGGGCGCGTAGGCCAGGCCGAAGTTGGCGACCGTCGGCAGGGGCTCGCCCTGGACGGCGGGGCCGAAGTTCTTGAGCGCGAGGCCGACGGAAAAGTTCTTTTCCCGGGCCGAGTAGAGCTTGAAGAGGTTGAAGCGGGTCAGGAGGCCGAGATCGACCATGACGGCGGCGGCGGAGTTGCCGGCCGCCTCCGCGAGGGCGGCTGGCACGGAACGGTAGGCGGCCTTGACAGTCGCCCCGAGGGCCAGGCCGTTGAAATAGTAGCCGGACAGGAAGTTGTAGGAGACGTTGAAGGCGGCGGTCGCCTCGGAATAATAGCCGGCGCCGATCCTTTCGCCGAAGTCGTCGTAGGAGACGAAGGGCAGGTAGAGCCACTTGCCGCCCGCGCCGAAGCCGAGCCCCTTGTAGCGGAGGGTATAGACGGCGCCTTCGATGCGGGTATCGGCTATCCAGTTGTTGTGGAAGATGGATAGCTCCGTGTATTCAAGGCCGCTCGAGGCGGCCGGGTTGGACTCGAAGTAAGAGGACTCCCTCGCCACGGCCGTATAGGCCATGCCCATGCCCTCGGCCAAGCCTCCCATCGGGATGAGAAGGGAGCGGAAGGCCGTGAGACCGGCGTTGGGGTCGGGATTGAAGTAGCTGCCGACAAGCTGATAAATGGAAGGGCCAAGCTGGGCGGCTCCCCGCGACAGGGGCAGGAGGGCGAGGAGCGCGACGCAAAGGAGCCTGAACCGCTTCATTACAAGAGGAATTATACCCTCATTCCCGGCGGATTTCTATACACGGAAGCTACTCCGCGCCGGACCTCGCTTCTCCCTACAATAAGCCTCCCGCCGCGCCGAAAATGAAGCGAAAGACTCCGCTCTCCCCGAATCGTCGGGGTATACTGTCGATTTGGAAAGGTATCGCAAGCTGGCCAGATGAGCGAAACTTCCTCGCCGAGAGCCCTCCGGCGCGCCGCGCGGCCGTTCCGGCTCATCCTCCTCCTCGCCGCCTGGGCAGCCCTCGCCGCCCCGACGGCCTACGGCTTTGGCCAGCGGGAAGACCCCATCGCCGAGGCGGACCGGCTCATCAAGACCCAACGCTACAACGAGGCCATCCGCTATCTCACCGATTTTATCAAGAAATACCCCGACCGCTTCGACGAGGCCCAGAAAAAACTCCGCAGGATCATCGAAATCCGCGAAGCCTACAACCTTCAGGCCAAAAGCCTCCTGGAGACCCTCGTCAACGAACCGACGAACGAGGAAAAGAAATTGGCGGCCATCCGCAATCTCGAAGCCCTCGAACGGGTGCCGAACAAGGACACCCAGACCTTCATCGAAAAGACCAAGATAGCCTCCCTCTTCGTGTACAACCGCGCCAAGTTCGACGAGATCATGGCCAAGGGCCGGAGCCAGATCGACGCCGGCCGCTTCGCCGAGGCCGCAGCGACCTACGAATCGGGCTTTGTCCTCTATCGCGAGGAATTCGACCTCGGGCCCTACGACGAGCTCACCAAGCAGGCCGTCGCCGGCCTCGTCGACCGGGTCAAGGAGGAGATCGCGGCCTACGGCGAGGCCCAGGCCCTCCTCAAGGCCTCCGTGGAGACGCTGCGCGCGGCCTTCGACGCGGGGGACGCCGCCGGCGCGGAAGAAGCCTGGCCGACCGCCGAGGCCCTCCTCCTCGACCGCGCCCGGCGGAGGAACGCCGTCGTCGCCTCCGGCCGCGCCCTGTCCCGCCAGTTCGACCTTCTCAAAAAGCAGGACGCGACGACCACCGACTCCTCCTTTCTCCCCTTCGCCTTCCGCTTCACCCTCGGCCGCGCGAGCGAAGCCCTGCCGGAAGGCGTCGCCGGCGCGATGGACAGCCAGTGGATCGAGCTTCTGAACGGCGTGCAGGTCGCCATGGACCGCCGCCTCGACGAGGGTTTCGCCGCCGCCGAGGCCGCCTACGACTCGGGCCGCTACGCCGAGGCCGCCACCGGCTTCCAGAAGACCGCCGCCCTCGCGAGCCCGGGACTCAAGGTCCTCGGGCTCTGGAGCCTCGTCGCGCCGACCGACCTCCTCCCCGAACCGAGCGCCTACGGCAAGGCCGTCCTCGCGGGCAAGGCACCGGCCTACGAGCGGGTGCGCCACCTCGGCAAGGCGGCGGCGGCCCAGGGCCGCATAGCCCTGTTGGCGGCCCGCGCCGTCGGCACCGACGGCGCGGCCGCCGCCTTCGCCGACGCCCTGGCGGCCGACGCGCCCCTGGCGCCGGCCCTGTCCGCCCTCGCGGAGCGCCGCCAGGACCTCCTCGCGATCCAGGCCTCCTACCTCGCCGAGCGCGAGGCTTCCAAGGCCGCGGCCGAGGAGCTGGCCCGCTGGGCCGCCGCCGGCTACGCCGACGACCGCTCCGCCAAGGTCCAGGGCGCCTACGACGGACGCCTTTCCGCCGCCCTCGACACGGCCCGCGCCTTCGAGGTCGCCGTCGCCGCCCGGGCCTCGGGCATCGAGTTCTCCCGCATCGAAGCGGACTACCTCGCGCGGAGGAACGTCGTCGGGAACGGCCGGCGCCTCCTCGAGGGCCTGCCGCCGGAGCTCGACGCCGCCGCGCTCCAGGCGGCAGCCGCCTCCACGGCGCCGCCCCCCGCCGCGGTCGCCGCCGCCCCTGCGCCCGGAGCGCCCGCGGCGGCCGCCCTCCTCCGCTATCCGAGCCGCAGCGCGACCCTCCTCGGCGCCGAGGAGGCGGCGATCCGCGCCTTCAAGGCCCGGGTCGCCGAGTACCTGCGCCGACTCGAGCGGGAGACGCCCTACGTCGCGGGGGCGCCTTCCGTGCAAATTTGGGCGGAGAAGGCGCGAACCATCGACCGGGAGGCCACCGCCCTCCAGGCCGAGCGCGCCGAACTCCAGGCCAAGGCGCTGGACCAGAAGCGCGCCGCCGATTCGGCCCGCCTCGAGGCCGAGCGCCGCGTGGACGAGACGCGGCGCGCCCTCGCCGCCGAGGACTTCGACGTCGCTCGAGACCGCCTCGGCAAGGCCCGCGAAAAGTACCTCGCCTCCTTCTCGCTGGAGGAGAACGGCGTCCTCCGCGCCGATTCCGACCGCGCGATCCAGAAGCTCGGCGAGGACATCGTCAAGGCGGAAAACGACCGCGTCATCCGCGACACGCGCCGCCTCATCACCGAAGGCAAGAACTTTTATTTCCAGGGCGTCTTCGACCGCTCCGAGGATTCCCTCCTCCGCGCCCGCGCCCGCTGGAAGACGACCCACGGCGACGATCCCGAGCCGGAGGTCGAGTACTGGCTCCGCCTGGTCCAGGCAGCCCTCTCCATCAAGACGGGCCGCGACATCGCCGCGACGGCGCCCCTCTACCCGGAGATGAGCCAGCTCCTCTCCCTCGCGAAAAAGTATTTCGACGAAGGCAAGCGCCTCCTCGACAAGCGGCAGAAGACCGACGCCCTCCAGTACTTCAACCTGGCCAAGCAGAAGATCAACGAGGTGAAGGTCGTCTTCCCCCTGAACCAGGAAGCGGGCGTCCTGGCCCTCCGCATCGACCAGCTCGTCGATCCGGAGGCCTTCCGCCAGGGCTTCGGCGTGAAGTTCACCACGGCCAGGAACCGGCTCGAGGCCGATCCCCGCGCCGCCTACTCCGAACTCCAGGACCTCGCCGCCATCGACAAGAACTACCCCGGCATGAAGGCCGCGCTCGAGCGCGCGGAGATCCTCCTCGGGATCCGCCTGCCGCCTCCCGACCCCGCCAAGGCGCGCAGGTCGGCCGAACTCGCCGCCGCCGCCCGCCGCATCGTCGAGTCGGGCGACACGGTCCGCTTCCCGATCGCCCTTGAACAGCTCAACGAGGCCATCCAGCTCGACCCGAACAACGAGACCGCCGTCGCCCTCAAGGACCGCGTCCTGACCTTCCAGGGCGGCACCGCCCAGATCGTCCTCTCGAGCTACGCCGAGGAGCAGTACCGCATCGCCGTCGAGGCCTTCCAGGGGGGCAACTACCTCCAGGCCCTGGCCACGATCGAGCGCCTCCTCCAGGACCCCAAGAACAAGCGGAGCCAGAAGCTCCTCGACCTCTACAAAAAGATCCAGGCCCGCCTATAATGCCGACCAACACCATGCCGCGACACCAGCCTTGCGCGCCGGCGCGCCGAACGGCATCTTGCCGCGGCGCCATCCTCCTCGCCCTTTGCCTCCTCGCGGGCGTCCGCGCCGCCGCCCAGGACTACTACTGGGAGGCGCCGCGTCCCCTCGTCGACGGCACGGGCCGTTTCCCGACCGCCCTGAGCTCCTCGAACGGCTTCATCGTGCTCTGGCAGGAATCGGAGCCCCTGGCCGCGGGCGCGGGCAGCGCCGCGGGCGGGGCGGAGGGCGACGCCCGCCAGGCCTGGCTTTCCCTCTCCCGCTTCTCCGGCGGCGCCTGGGAGATGAAGCGACGTTTCGCCGGCCCCTACGAATTCCGCGGCAACGAGCCCCTCCTCTACTCCGCCGCCTCGGAGAACGGGCACGTCGGCATCGCGGCCGCCGCGGGCGACGGCGCCATCGAGTTTCTCCTCTCCAAGGACGGCGGGCGCAATTTCGAAAAGGCCGAAAGACCCGCGCCGAGCGCCGCGGCCGTCGCGCCCCGACTCTTCCCCTCCGCCGCGGGCGGCTGGCTCCTCTTCGCGACGCAGGGCGCGACCGATTCGCTCACGATGTTCTACACGACGAGCCGCGACGGCAGCTCCTGGAGCCCCTTCGCCCCCCTCGTGGACGCCGCCGACGGCCTCAGCCTGAACTTCCTGCCGAGCTCGGCCCGCGCCAAGGACGCGGAGGGCCGCCCCATCGACGTCGTCGTCTTCCAGTCCCTGATCGCGGGCTCGCGGCCGACCTTCCAGCTCTTCACGAAGATCTCGGCCGACGGCGGCGCGACCTGGTCGAAGGCGCGGAGGCTCACCGATTTCCCCGATCCCGTCGTCAAGGAGCGGAACGAGGCGGACGCCTTCGACAACCAGCGCCCCTTCCTGGCGGAGGCCGCGGGCGGCCTCTGGTGCTCCTGGGAGCGGCGCACCCTCTCAGGCCAAACCCAGATCTACGCGGCGGCCGTCGCTCCCGACGGCTCGGCCAGGCTCCCGACCGTGGACCGCGTCTCCTCCGGCGCGGGCGCCTGCTCCGCCCCCGCCGTCTTCGAGCTCGACGGCCAGCCCGCCGTGGTCTGGTTCGACAACCGGCGCGGCGGCAACCGCGTCTACTACGCCCAGCGCCGCGGCGTGGACTGGCCCGAGGCCGAACTTTCCGGCGCGCGGGGCGACGCCTCCTTCGGGCGGGTCGTCCTCTCCGCCGGCAAGCCCTACGCCTTCTGGCAATCGAGCGAGGGCGGCCGCGAGCGCATCCTGGTCCTCGAGCCGGACACGAGCGCGGCGCCTCCCGCCCTCGTCGCCCTCGACTTCACGCCGGGCGTGCGCACCCGCCGCGAAAGCGCCAACTTCCGCGTCGAACTGGCTCCGGACTCCTCGGGCATCGAGGGCTATTCCTACCTCTGGACGCGCGACCCGGCCGCCGAGCCGCCGCGCCGCACGATGAACCTGCCGAACCAGCCGCGGCTCTCCTTCACGGCGCCGGAGGACGGCGCCTGGTACCTGGCCGTCGCGGCGGTGGACTACGCGGGCAACTGGTCCCGCGCGGCCCGCGTCCGCTTCGACCGCGACCGGACGCCGCCGCCGCCGCCCCTCTTCATGCCGCCCCCGGCCGACGAGCGCGGCTTCCTGGCCTCCAACACCTTCGACCTCAACTGGACCCGTCCCGACGCCGAGGACGTCGCCGGCTACACCTGGGAGCTGCGCTACGTCGGCGGCCTCGAGCGGGCCGCGGGCGCCGCCCTCCCGCGGCCGGCCGCGGGCGCCCGGCCGCCCCTGCCCGGACTTGCCCCCTACGAGGCCGTCCTCGTCGAACGCTCGGGGCCGCCCCAGCCGCCGCCCGTCCTCCTCGGCCGGGAGCCCAAGGTCGCCTACCGCAACATCGACGACGGCTATTACCTCTTCTCCGTCGCGGCGATCGACCAGACGGGCAACATCGGCGACGCGGCGACCATCCTCCTCCGCGCGGACAAGTACGTGCCCTACACGGCGATCACCTACGCCGACGCGCGGCGCGACGACTTCGGCCGGACGAGCCTCCGCCTCCTCGGCCGCGGCTTCACCGCGGAGGGCTTCGCCGAGCGCGTCGTCATCGACCGCGACGGCCGCGAACCCTTCGACCTGGAGCGCGACCGCGCCTCCGGCGGCTTCCGCGTCGCCTCCGACCGGGAAATCGACGGCCTCGCCTTCGAAGGCCTCGAGGCGGGCGCCTACCGCCTCGGCGTCTACCACCCGAAGCGCGGCTGGTACTGGACCGGCGCCCTCCTCTCCGTCGACGCGGCGGGCACCCTCAAGTTCGGCGCCCAGGCCGGCGAATACCGCCCCTCCTGGGCCCTCGTCGAGCCCCGCCGCTACCGCTTCTCCCTCTACGACGCCATCGTCGCCGCCGCGGTCCTGTTCTCGGTCCTCGGCATCGTCCTCTCGCTCAGGCAGGTCGCGGCCCTCGTCCGCGACGGCCAGACCATCCGGCGGGAAGTCCTCGCCCTCGTCCAAGGAGTGCCCATGCCCAGCGCCGTCATCATCGCGGAGACCAAGGCCCTCGGCCGCAAGGGTATGGGCCTCAGGGGAAAGCTCGTCGGCACGATCATCATCCTCGTCCTCTTCGTCGTCGTCCTCCTCGCCGTGCCCCTCGGCGTCTTCATGACGCGCACCCAGTCCACGAACCTCGCCAAGGGACTCGAACAGCGCGCCCTCGTCCTCCTGGAGAGCGTGGCCCAGGGCGGACGCTCCTACCTGCCCGCCGCCAACGTCCTCGAACTCGGCTTCCTGCCGCAGCAGGCCAAGGCCATGCGGGACGCGGCCTACCTCACGGTGACCGGCTACGGCGCCGACGCGAGCACGGAGCCGGACGCCGTCTGGGCCACCAACGATCCCGACATCCTCGCGCGCATCGACGGTCCCGAGCTCCGGCCCGGCTCCTCGCGCCTCCAGGACGGCCTTACGCCGCGCATCGCGTCCATCGTCGAGGAAGTCAACTCCCGCGCGGCCCTCGAGGTCGGCGTGATCAACGAGACCCTGGCGGCCTACACGCAGGAAGGCCGCGCCCTCGCCACCAAACTCGACGCCGCCTCCCAGCGGCGCCTCGCGGAGATAGCCGACACGAGCCGGGGCCTGGAGCGCGACCTCAACGAAAAGCTCTTCGCCCTCGCCAACGCCTCCGTCGGCTCGGAGCCGCGCTTCGATCCCGCCGCCGGCCTCAGGCAGGGCCAGCGCTACCTCTTCTACAAGCCCATCCTCTACCGCCGCGGCCAGGACAAGCTCTACTACCGCGGCATGGTCCGCCTGGAGGTCACGACCGACCTCATCGCCGCGGACGTGCGCAACGCGACCACGACCCTCGTTCGCATAACGCTTTCCATCGCCGCCATCGCCCTGGGCCTCGGCGCCGCGGGCGCCCTCCTCCTGTCCGCGATCATCGTCAAGCCGATCCGCAAGCTCGAGTCGGCCATCAAGCGGATCCGCGACGAGCCGGACAAGGAAAAGCTCGGCGACATCGAGGAGCTCAAGGACTTCAAGCGCTCGCGCAGCCGCGACGAGATCTTCACGCTGGCGGACACCGTGGACCAGATGGCCACCGGCCTCGCCCGCGCCGCCAAGGCGAGCAAGGACCTCACCCTCGGCAAGGAGATCCAGAAGATGTTCATCCCGCTGGAGGTGGGCCCGCGCGGCTCCAAGCTCTCCACGGGCAGCCTCGTCGAGAAGAGCTTCGAGTTCTTCGGCTACTACGAGGGCGCGAAGGGCGTCTCGGGCGACTACTTCGACTTCCACCGCCTGGACGCGCGCTACTACTACTTCATCAAGTGCGACATCTCCGGCAAGGGCGTCGCGGCGGCCCTCATCATGGTCGAGGTCGCGACGATGGTCATCACGCACTTCGAGGGACGCGACGTCGCGCGCAAGGGCCCCGAGCTCGAGGCCCTCTGCTACCAGATCAACGGCTTCATCGAAAGCCGCGGCTACGCCGGCAAGTTCGCCGCCTTCACGGTCGGCATCTACGACGCGGACACGGGCGTCGCCCGCGTCTGCCACGCCGGCGACCGCCTCCTCCACATCTGGCGCGAGGCGGAGAAGCGCATGGAGATCCTCGAGCTGCCCGACGCGCCGACGGCCGGCACCTTCCCGAACATCCTCGTGGAGATGAAGACGCCCTACAAGCAGACGCCCGTCAAGCTCGCGCGGGGCGACATCCTCCTCCTCTACACGGACGGCATCGAGGAAGGGAAGCGGCATTTCCGCAACGAGAAGCTCGAGGTCATCACCTGCACGGACGTCGAAAAGGACCAGCCCCACGACAACCACCACCAGGGCGGCCAGGACAACGAGGAGTTCGGCTACGACCGCGTCTGCGCCATCCTGGAGGCCGTGGAGACCGGCGGCAACTTCCGCCTCAAGAAGGCCCACGACCCGAACGACGCCCTCCTGACCTTCGATTTCAAGGGCTGCGAGGGCACGCTGGAGGACCGCATCATGGCCCTCATCGCCGTGGAGAAGATCTACCGCATGTATCCGGATCCGCACGCGACGGACAACGACGTGATCCTCGTCGACCAGAAGGTCGACGCCTTCCTCGAAAAGCACTTCGACCAGTATCGGCTCTACTGCGGCAAGAAGCGGCCCAACAGCGATCCGGACCACCCCGAGTATCTCCTCTACGCGGGCGTGCGCGAGGACGACCAGTACGACGACCTGACG
>JAEUJG010000009.1 GCA_016794765.1 Spirochaetaceae bacterium
AGCATTGGCCGTGGCCGCCCGGCAAGGCGATCGCGGTGTCGGCCGCGCCGTAGGCCCGGTCGAAGAGGCGCTTGGGGCGGCCCTCCTCGGAGTGGGTGTACGCGGAAATCATGGGCTGGACCCCTGTCCGGAAGGAGCAGGGCGCGACGCCGAGTCGGGCGGCGAGAGGCCCGAGGAGGGGATCCTTTTCGTACGACGCGTAGGATTCCTCGAGCTCCGCGCGGTTCCCGACGCTCGCCATCTGGAAGAGGGGGAGGAACTCGCCGCCTTCGCCGGCGTTCGCGCCTTCGCCGGCGCCGCTTGGGCCGGTCTTGCCGAAGTCGGCGCCGTAGCGCTTGCGGCAGCGCTCGAGGGCCACGAGCCGGGCGCGCATCTTGAGGGCGAGGAAGCTCGCGCCGGGACTGCCGTCCGGATTGAGGTAGGCGGGCGTAAGGCCCTTCGGCCGATCCTTGCAGAGGGGCGCGAGGGTTTCGAAACCGGTCGCCAGGGCCTCGAAGGCCTCGGCGCCGAATGCGAGGTTTTTCTTGCGGTCGGCGTAGCTCGTCGCCGAGCCGCCGTTGAGGACGCCGTAGGCGGTGCGGGTGTAGAGCCGCTCGCCGAGTTCGACGAGGGCCGCGCGCGGGAAGACGAGATCGCGACCGCCGCCTCCCGCGGCCGGAACGCGGCGCGCGGTATCGGGCGTGGGCAAGCCCAGCCCGGCCAGGCGCGCCTCGGCCTCGGCTTCGGGGAGGGCGTACTCGGTCTTGTCGTTCATCGCGACGACGCTGTGCCCGTCGATCGCGGGGACGCCCTTCGCCCGCACGGGTTTCACGCCGTCGTAGAGGCCGGCGTTGTAGTCCTCGAGGATTTGCAGCGAAAGGGCCAGGTCTATGCCCTTCGCCTCCATGTCGCGCCGGAGCGCGGCGTTCGGGCCGCCCATCGCGGCCTCACTCATTGAGGAGGACGGCGGCCTTGGCCGCGCCGAGGAGGGAAATGTCGTAGTCCTTGACGATCATCACGGGGACCTTGGCCAGGATGGACGTTATGTGCTCGCGGTAGCTCTTCTCGAACATGGCCATGAAGCGGTCGCCTTCGAGGAAGCGCGCCTCGTTCTTGGAGGCGATGCCGCCCGCCAGGTAGACGCCGCCCGAGGGGATGAAGACCGCCGCGAGGTCGGCCGCGACGCGCGCGTAGAGCTTGACGAACATGTCCATCGCCTTGGCGCAGACCGGATCGTCCCCCGCGTGGGCCGCGACCAGGGCGGGCCGCCGCTCCTCCGGGACCGCGAGGACGGCCTTGGCGCCCTCGCCGAGCTCGCCGGATTCCCGCTCCGCGCAGAAGGCGAAGAGGTTGGCGATGCCCATGCCGGAGACGCCGGCTTCGGCGCCGGGCGGGAAGCCGAAGCGCATCTCGAGCCAGCGCTGGAAGACGCGGCTTTCCTCGTTGTAGACGGGGAGGGTGACGTGGCCTCCCTCGGAGGCGAAGGCCTCGAGATGGCCGCGTATGCCGACGATGAAGCCGGCGCCGAGTCCCGTGCCCGCCCCGAGGACGAGCTTGGGTCCCGCCCCGGGCGCGGGGCGCGAACCGTCGCAATGGGGCAGGACGCGGAGCTCCTCGGGGTTTTTCGGGTCGAGGAGGAGGATGCCGTAGGACACGGCCGTGAAGTCGTTGATCACCCGCGTCGGGATGCCGAAGCGCGCCTCGATGGCGGGGCCGTCGATGCCCCAGGGCGCGTTGGTGAGCGCTATCCTGCCCCCTTCCACGGGTCCCGCGCCGGAGATGCAGCAGAGCCGCGGTTCGAGCCCGGGCGCCTCGCGCCGCGCCTCCTCGAGGAAACGGCCGAGCGGCTCCATGAGGGAGGGTTCATCCTTGGTGCGGTAGTGGCGGTCGAAGAGGATGGAGAAGGCTTCTCCCATCATTCCGACGAGAGCGAGGTTCGTGTTGGTCCCGCCGATGTCGCCGGCGAGGATCACCTGGTCGTAGGCTTCCATGCCTGCGATGATAGCGAAGGTTTGCCGCCGCGGGGAAGGGGGGGCGGGCGGAGTCCAAGGCGCTTCCGCCAGCGCGCGGCTGCGAGACCTGGTGCAGCCCGGCGCGGCGAGACCTGGTGCAGCCCGGCGCGGCCCGGTGCCGAGTGGCCCCGCGCGGGACCGCGGGGAGACAAAAAAAACGCCCCCTCGCGGGGGCGCGGTTTGACGGCCTTTGGGGCCGCGGGATGGGTTCTAGAGCTGGATGCGCGCGGAAACCGAGGCGCCGAGCTGCTTGGTGTCCGGCACGTACATCACCTGGCAGTCGAGGGCCAGGAGAATGTTGAGCGAGAAGCCGCCGTAGATGCGGAGGGTCTTGGCGGCGTCGCCGGTGAAGACGAGACCTTCGGTCTGGGAAACGGTCGGATAGCCGTTGGCGCTCAGGTAGGCGTTCAGGGCATCAAAGTCGGCTTGGGTCATCACGGTAGTGGTCGGACCGGCTACGGTTTTAGTGCCGGTAACGCTACTGAAGACGCCGGCCTTGACCGTGCCGGGGCCCATGCTGTAGCCGGCGCCGACATAGGGGGTGAGGATGAAAAGCAACTTCTTGGAAACCTGCAGGTTGAAGTCGTAGGTGTTGGCTGCCCATTCAAGGCCCACCTTGGGAGCCGCAGCCGTGATGTCGTATATATCGGTGTTCGGGAGCGTGATGGTGAAAGTCTGGGCCGAGCCCACGGAGGTCTTCACCATGCCGTTCACCCTGTTCCACGAGGCGCCGACGCTGATGTCGGGGAGAA
>JAEUJG010000199.1 GCA_016794765.1 Spirochaetaceae bacterium
GTTTTTCCGGGACGGCCAGGGGCCGTCCCGGTTTTTTCTTCCTGGCTCAAGGAGGAAAAACTCCTGCTCAGGGCGTGTGGGCCCGGTTTGGGGCGGAAAGCCCAGGGTTCCGGCCGGCCCCCGCCTTGTGGAGATTCCCGCTTCCATCTATCATTCTCCCATGAGCGGCGAAAACGACGACGGCTCGGCGAGCCTCGACCCGACGACGATAGAGTATCTCCGGAAGTGCTCCATCAACCTGTCTTCCGAAAAATACGACGTCTCCAAGGTCGACGCGACCGTGATGGTCCTCGACATTCGGGGCTTCACGGGGCTCTGCAGCCGCGTCGACGCGGAGACGATCAACAACGTCATCAAGCAATTCATCCTCTCCGCCCTTGAAATCTCCCTTTGCCCCTTCTGCGACTACGTGAAAACCCTCGGGGACGGCGTCATGTTCATCGGCGAGGGGCCCTTCGACGAGGTTTTCGCCGAGCTTCTCGGCGCCTACCGGAACCTCATCGAGTCCTTCAAGGAGGCCGACGGCTCGGCCCTCATCGACGGCATCGGCCTGTCGGTCGTGCATGGGGAGGTCTTCAAATACGAGATGCCGGCCGTCCGCGGCCTCGGCTACAAGGATTACTTCGGCACCCTCGTGAACCTCGCCTTCCGCCTCCACGACGTCATCAAGGTCGACGAGGGCGGCGGCATCGACGAGGGCTCCAAGATCGTCATGACCGAATCGACCCTCGCCCTCCTTGCCAAGCAGCCCGCGCGCACCCTCGCGACGGGCGCCCACCTCCGCGGCATCCCCGAGGAACTCACGAAGAGCGTCTTCGTCGTTTCGGCCGCGGATTTCGATTAGGGCCGCCGGCGGAACCCGCCGCGGCGCGCGGCGCGCGGGCAGGCGCCCGCGAAAGGCGCGGCGACCGCGGCCCTCATCGCGACCGCTGCGGCCCCGCAACGGCGCTCAAAAAGGCGTGGCGGCCCCGCTGCGCCGGCGGCCGCGGCCGCCGCCGCACCCGTCCCGCGCCCCGGAGCCGCCGCGCCCCGATCAATTCAAGACAATACTTACTTTTTCGCTCCGGCGTTCTTGCCGGCGATGCGGCCGAAGACGATCGTGTCCGCGAGCGCGTTGCCGCCGAGGCGGTTCGAGCCGTGGATGCCGCCCGTGACCTCGCCGGCCGCGTAGAGGCCGGGGATGGCCGCGCCCTTGGCGTCGATGACGCGGCAGGCGGTGTCGATCTTGACGCCGCCCATCGTGTGGTGGACCGTCGGCACGCGGGGGCTCGCGTAGTAGGGGGCCTTGTCGAGCTTGTTGCCGAGGAGCTTCTTGCCGAGGGCGTCGCTCTTGGCCTCGACGCCGCGGTTGTACTCGTCGATCGTCGCCCTGAGCGCCGCGGGATCCACGCCGATCTTCACGGCGAGCTCCTCGATCGTGTCCGCGGTGAAGGCCGTGCCCTTCTTAACGCAGTCCTCGGCGCTCTCGTTGAAGCTGTTCTTGGACTGGGGCGTCGGCATCGAGTGCGCGTCGCAGAGCACGAACATGTACTGGTCCCGCTGCTTGATGAGGGCCTGGGTCATCACGTCGCGGCGCTCGGCCTCGGAGACGAAGCGCTTCCCGTCCTTGTTGACGTAGATGTAGTCCTCGACGTTGAAGCCGACCCAGCCCTCGAGGACGCCGGTCTTCGGATCGCCCAAGGGGAGCATCTGGATGTATTCCATGCCGACGAGGGCGGCGCCGATCCGCTCGGCCATGACGATGCCGTCGCCCATGGCGCCGGGGTGGTTCGTCGTGCCGAGGTTGGGCGTGATCCGGGAATCGTAGGCCTGGCGCATCTCCTTGTTGGCGGCGAAGCCGCCGGTCGCCAGGACGACGCCGCGCGCCGCGTTGATGCGGACGCGCTTGCCGGCGGCGTCTACGACGACGATGCCGGTGACCTTGCCGTCCTCGCGGAGGATCTGGTCGGCCTTGGTCTCGAGGAGGACCTTCACGCCCTTGCCGTCGGCCGCGGCCTTGAGTGTCTTGATGAAGCCCGTGCCCACGGGATCGACCGTCGCGTGGCTCCGCGGCCAGAGGGCGCCGAGCACCGTGAAGACCTTGTCGTTGAACTTCATGCCCATGCCTTCGAGCCACTTGAGGCCCTCGGGCGCGCCCTCGACGAAGGTGCGCACCAAGGCGGGATCGGCCTTCTTGTCGCCGCCCTCGTAGGTCTGCTGGAAGTGCTTGTCGATCGAGTCCTCGATGCCCTGCCTGGATTGGCGCTCGGGATCGACGGCGTTGTAGGCGCCGCCGGCCCGGATCGTGTTGCCGCCGAGGAAGGCCATCTTCTCGACGAGGATGACCTTCGCGCCGGCGTTCGCCGCCTCGACCGCGGCGGCCAGGCCGGCGTTGCCGCCGCCGATGACGACGACGTCGGTCTTCATCGTGGAGGCGACGGGGTAGAGGGTCGCGCCGGCCAGGGCCTTGGCGGCCGCTGCCTTGATCGCTTCGCTGGTCTCCGAGGCGCCGGCGACGGCGTCGACCTCGACGCCCTGCGCCTTGACGATGGCGGCGGGGATCTTGGCGATCGCCGCGTCGGAGATGCCGGCCGAGTCGGTGGCCTTCACCGCCACGCTCGCGATCTTGGACTTCTTGACGGTGACGGTGACGGTAAGCTCGCCGCCGTGGCTCGGTGCGCTGCCTTCGTAGACGCCGTTCAGGTAGCTCGGCTTGCCCATGGCGCCGGCGAAGGGACCCGCCGCCACGAAGGCGAGCGAGGCGGCCCCGACGATGGCCAGGACCGCGAAGGTCCTCGAGAATCGCTTCATTGCTGCTGCTCCTCGGAAAGGTTGTCGCGCTGGTTTTACGCGCTTTAATTATCGTAATAAACCTAGAATGCGTTCTAGTCAATATGTGAAATGCATTCGCCGAACGAATTCTATTTATCCGCTCATTGCGAGACGATCAAGATTCTGCTAGTTTCAGGGGAGAAGCGGGGTGGCGATGGCAGGACGAGCGGAGCCGACGCGGCGCAAGGTCAAGGCCGAGGAAAGCAAGAACCGGATATACGAGGCCGCCTTGGCGCTGTTCGGCGAGAAGGGTTTCGAGAGGACGACGATCCTCGACATAACCGCCCGCGCGGGGGTGGCGATCGGGACCTTCTATCACCATTTCCAGTCCAAGGACGGCGTGCTCGAGGAGAACTTTCGTCGCGCCGACGAGGAGTTCGCCCGCTACGCCGCCTCTCCCGATTGCCGGGAGGGCGTGATGGCGGACAGGCTCCTGCGCTATCTGGACCGCTACTCCCTCCTCATCGAGGAGACGGGACTCGACCTCATCAGGCAGATCTACACCTACCGGAACAAGCTGTTCCTCAAGAAGGGCAGGGCCATGCAGGACGGCCTCATAGCCTTGGTGCGCGAGGGGCAGGAACGCAGCGAACTCAAAACCGACCTGTCGCCCGAGGAACTCTGCGACTATCTCTTCATGGGCGCCCGCGGCGTCGTCTTCCACTGGTGCCTGCTCGACGGCGGCAGCGACATCCGGGCGCTGATGCGCGCTTATTTTTCACGGCTCCTGCCCCTCTTTGTCCGTTAGGGCCCCCGCGGGGCGGCTGGCCGGCCTTACCGCCAGTTTTTCGCCGCCCGCGGCCCGTGACCGAGCCCTTCCCCGGGCCGAGCTCCTTTACCAGACCGTCCGGAACCGCTACTATGGGAGGAAGCGGCGGCGCCCCGTCGGGCCCCCGCCGCCGGAAGCCGCGGACGCGGGCGCTTAGGCTCGCCCGGCGGCGCCCATCCCCCTTTATCGGACGGCCTATGCGCAACTACTTCATCGCCGGCAATTGGAAGATGCACAAGACGGTTTCCGAATCCGTCGCCCTCGCCAAGGATCTCGTCGCCAAGCTCGGCGACTGCAACGAGAAACTCATGATCGCCCCCGCCTTTACCGCCTTGGCAGCGGTCTCCGAGGCCGTCAAGGGCTCGAAGATCCTTCTCGGCGCCCAAAACATGGGTCCGGAGGAGCAGGGCGCCCACACGGGCGAGGTGTCCGTCTTCATGCTCAAGGACCTTGGCGTCAAGGTCGTCATCCTCGGCCACTCCGAGCGCCGCCACAGCTACCACGAGAGCGACGAGCTCATCAACAAGAAGGTCCGCCTGGCCCTCCAGCACGGCCTCGAGGTCATCCTCTGCGTCGGCGAAACGCTGGAGGAGCGCGAGGGCGGCCGGCTCGAGACGGTCTGCAAGACCCAGGTCGAGAAGGGCCTCGCCGGCGTAGCCGCGGCCGAGCTCGGCAAGGTGACCATCGCCTACGAGCCCGTCTGGGCCATCGGCACCGGAAAGACCGCGACCCCCGAGGACGCCGACGCCGTCCACGCCTACATCCGGAAGGTCTTGGCGGGCCTCTACGGCGAGAGCTCGGCCAAGGCAATGTGCATCCAGTACGGCGGCTCGGTGAAAGCCGACAACGCCGCCCAGCTCATGCAGAAGCCCAACATCGACGGCGCCCTCGTCGGCGGCGCCAGCCTCAAGCCCGAAACCTTCGTTCCCATCGCCAAATTCCGCTAGACTTCCCGAGCCGCCCCGGGCTTTCCCCAGTGGAGCCGGGGCGGCTTGGCGCCAGCCGCACCGAAGCCGGCGGCTTGGCCATATCTCTGCAAATCCATATGATGCAAAGCTAAATTACTTTACAGGTCGGCTCGGCCCGGGCCGCCGAACGACCAAGTTCCCCGCAAAGCCTCCCGCTCCATCCCGTCGATTCCGGCTTTATGGTCTTTCGCCTGCCGTCTCCACTTGCACTCTGCGCGGCTTTTCGGTACTATTCCCGCTTATAGGCGCGAGTCCCCGAGAAAGGACGCTTCGCGCCGGCTCAATCAGCGTGGAGTTCAAGGCTATGGGCATTCTCGGAATCGTTCTCCTCGTGATCTTCGTGATCGTCAGTCTCCTCCTCATTTTCCTCGTCATCATCCAGGACGAGGGCTCTGAGAGCCTCGGCGGCATCTTTGCCGGCGGCAGCTCGAGCGCCTTCGGCTCCCGGTCGAGCAACGTGGTGATTCGAGTCACCTACGTGCTCGGCGGCCTCTTCTTCGTGACGGCCTTCGGTCTCGCCCTCGTCAACAAGGGTTCGATCGGCGACGTCGAGAAGGCGGCCCTCGAGAACAAGGCCAAGGGCGCCTCCACCGAGTGGTGGACCTCCCAGCCGCAGACCCAGGCGCCCGCGGAGCTCGCTCCCGCCGGAGCCCAGGTCGAGACCCCCGCGGAGCCCGTCCCCGCTCCCGCCAGCAAGTAATCCTTTCGGGCCGGCTCCGGATCGCCGGAGCCGGTTCGTGGAGGCCCCCGCATGCTGCTGCAAAAAGTCTTCGCGCCCGGCTGCATCAAGGTCGGTCTCGAAAGCGAGGAGAAGGAGGAG
>JAEUJG010000059.1 GCA_016794765.1 Spirochaetaceae bacterium
GGCGACCGCGTCCGCCGAGATGATGGACGCGATCACTCGCTGGTCGGAAAGCCGGGCGCCGTAGGCCGCGGCAAGACGCTTGAGATCGTGAAAGACGGTGTTCTTGAGCCTCTCCAGGTTGGCCGCGTCGTAATCGGCGTACCGCACGAGGTCGTAGTAGACCGCCTGCGTGGCCTTGTTGAGCGCGATGTGGCGGAACAGGAGGATGTAGAGGACCAGGGTCCGCAGGAGCAGGTCGCCGGCCTCGCCGGCGACGCCGTCGGCCGCGTCGTAGATCCGCGCCGCTATCGAATCGTAGAGGGCTCGGGCGATCCGCTCCTTGTCCTCGAAATGGTAATAGATCGAGGCCCGCCCCATCCCGGCGGCCTCGGCGATGTCGCCGACGCCGACTTCGTAGTAGCCCCGTTCGGCGAACAGCCGGCCGGCGGCTTCGAGAATCCGCGCGCGCGATTCTCCGCTTTTCCTGTACGCCATGGACGCTCCTGCCCCGTTTTCCTATTTTCGACGCTTGTCGGAATTTCCTTGACAGGTCGCCGATACCGCCCTACGATCGAACCAAGATTCAGACATTCGTCGAAATTATCCGGCAACTCCGCGGGGAGTATCGCCGGAACGGTCTTCCATTGTCAATCGACGGGCGCCCGCGGGGCGCGGAGGATGGCGGAATGGGCGGCATGAACGGCGAGGCGGACGCGACCGCGGGAGTCGACGCGAGGCTGGAGGGGCTTTGTTCCCTGAGCGACGCGATTTGGCGATACGCCGAGACGGGCTTCGACGTGGACCGCTCGGCGGCCGCCCTGCGGGGAACCCTCGAGGCCGAAGGCTTCGAGGCAAGGACCGGGATCGGAGGCATCGACGCCGCCTTCATGGCGAGCTGGGGCAAGGGAGCGCCGGTCATCGCCCTCCTCGGCGAATACGACGCCCTGCCTGGCATGAGCCAGGCGGCCGCCAGCCCCCAAAAGGCCGAAGTCGTGGAGGGCGGCAACGGCCACGGCTGCGGGCACAACCTCCTCGGCGTCGGTTCCCTGGGGGCGGCCCTGGCCGCGAAGGATTTCCTCGTGGCGAGCGGCCTGCCCGGCACGGTCCGGTACTACGGCTGTCCCGGCGAGGAGCGCGGGGCGGGCAAGACCTTCATGGCGCGGGCCGGGGCCTTCGACGGCGTGGACCTGGCGCTCACCTGGCATCCGGGCGACGTCAATTCGGTGCTCCAGGCCCGGACGCTCGCCAACCTCAGCGCCTACTTCCGCTTCACGGGCAAGGCCGCGCACGCGGCCAACGCGCCCCACCTCGGACGGAGCGCCCTCGACGCGGTGGAACTCATGAACGTGGGGGCGAACTACCTCCGGGAGCACGTGATCCCCGAAGCGCGCATCCACTACGCCATCACGAATCCCGGCGGCCGCGCGCCCAACGTCGTGCAGGACGTCGCGGAATCGCATTACTTCTGCCGCGCGCCGCGGGTCCCCCAGGCCCGGGAGATCTTCGCGCGCCTGTGCGACGTGGCGCGCGGCGCGGCCCTGATGACGGGCACGGCCTGCGCGATCCGCCTTTCCGAGGGCCTCTCCGACTACCTGCCGAACGGAATCCTGGGCGAGCTCCTGCAGCGGTGCATGGAGAGGAAAGGGACTCCGGCCTTCAGCGACGAGGACCGCGGTTTGGCGCGTCGCTTCAGGGAGACCTTCTCCCCCGCGGAACTCGCTTCGGCGCTGTCCCAGGCCCGGCACAGCCAAGGCGCGGAGCTGGCGGACCGGCTCGCCGGATCGCCCCTCGCCGAGGGAGCGAGCCCGCTTTTCCGGGGAGATGCCCTCCTCCCCGGCTCCACCGACGTCGGCGACGTGAGCCAACTCGTCCCGACAGGCCAGGTCATCTGCGCCTGCGCGGCCTTCGGAACCGCGCCGCACACCTGGCAGTTCACCGCGCAGGCCGCGTCTTCCATCGGCCACGCGGGCATGGCGGCGGCGGCGCGGGTCTTGGCCCTCGCCTGCGCGGAGATCTTCGCCGATCCCGGCATAGCCGAACGCGCCCGGGAGGAGCTCCGGGCGAAGACAGGCGGCGTCTATGAATGCCCCATCCCCGACGACATCCAGCCCGGAGGGGACGGGGAGGCGGCGGCGGAGCCGCGAAGCGACCAGGTATCCCGAGTTCGATCCGGCATAGGAGGCCAATGATGTCCAACGTTTCCAACGCGAGGAAGTTCGGTTTCTTCGGGTCCATCTATTTCGTGGAGGGCGCGGTCCTGACGATGTTCTCCACCTACATGATCATCTACCTGCGCAAGTACAGCCTGAGCTTCACGCAGATAGGCTTGATTTCCTCGATATCCCTGCTCCCCACCATCCTGAAGATCTTCATCGGGGCCGTCAGCGACAAGTGGAGCCTGTTCGGGCGGGGGCACCGCAAACCCTACATCCTCCTCGGACTCATCCTGCAGGGCCTCGGCTATGTCGTCCTGCCGCTCATTTCCCCGGTGGAAAGCTACGGTCTCTTCGTCGCGGTCTCCTTCTGCATCGGGCTCGGCATGGCAACCTACGACACGACGACCGACGGCCTGGGCATCGACACGACGCCCGATGCCGACCGCGGCAACGTGCAGGCCTTCTGCGTCGGCGGGCGGGCCTTGAGCGCCGTCGTATTCGGCGTGGCCTTCGGCCTCCTGGCCGGCAAGGATCTTTGGCGCTACGCCTTCTGGCTGATCGCCGCCCTGAGCTTCCTCGAGGCGCTGGCCCTGCCCCTCGTCCGCGAACGGCCGGCTGAACCCGGCCGGGAGTTCGCCCTCGTCGCCTTCAAGGAACTCGCCAAGCCCGCGTATCTTGTCTTCGTGCTCATCGGCACGCTCTTCCCCCTCGCCCTCTATTCGAGCTACTCCATGCTCTCGGTCTTCCTCAAGGAAGGCTTCGGCGTGGGCATGAACACCATCGCCCTCCTCTCCGGCCTGTTCGGCATCGGCCAGGTCGCGGGCGGACTGGCGGGCGGGCCCCTCTTGAAGCGCCTCGGGAGGAAAGCCGGCCTCTACACCACCGCGGTCGTGACCGCGCTCGCGACGCTGTTCATCGGCGTCATGCCCTCCGGCGCCCTCGCCTGGCTCGTGGTGCCCCTCTTCGGCGCGGCCTTCGGATATTACTCCACGATCTACTTCGCCGTGGCGATGGACTTCGCCGATCCCCGCATCGCGGCTTTCATGTTCGCGGTGACGATGGCTTTCGGCAACCTCGGCATCTCCGGCGGCTCGGCGCTGTCGGGCATCCTCGTGGACAAGGTCGGGTTCAGGCCCCTCTTCCTCATCTATGCGGGGGTCAACCTCCTCATGATCGTCCTCTCCTTCGTCGTGTTCAGGCTGAGGAAGGACTTGGCCGGCAAATCCGCGGACTGAGGTCCGGAGCGTCCCGCCATGGCCGACGCGCTCATCAAGCTGCTCGCGGGGCTATCTGCCCTCGCCCACCGGCGCGAGTGGCGCGCGTCGCGCCCCTTGGAGGGCAACGCCGCGCACATGGATCGCGCCGAGGGACTCTGGTGGGCCTACAAATTCTATTGGGGCCCCGTCGAGGAGCCGGAACCGGATTCCGGACTCGAGGAGTTCTTCCGGGAGCAGGACCTCGACTTCAGCCCGGACGGGGATTTTGTCGAAACCGCCTCGATGCGCCTCTGCGCGGGCGGGGACATCCTCGTGTCCCCCGACCTCGAGCCCGCGACGACCCCGGCCCTTTGGGACGACGTGCGCGGTTTCTTCTTCGACGCCGATCTCGTCTGCGCGAATCTGGAGACGCCGGTCGCGCCCTCGGCTCCTCCCGGATACCTGCCGAAGAGCATCATCGGCCCGATGGCGCTCAACAGCGGCGTTGGGATGCTTGATCGGATCGCCGAGGGCGGCAAGGGCGTGACCTTTTTCTCGACCGCCAACAACCATTGCATGGACCAGGGTGAAACGGGACTCCGGGAAACCCTCGAGGTCCTCGACGCGAGGGGCTACGGCCACGTCGGGACCGCCCGGAGCCCCGAAGAACGGGACGCCGTGGTCATGGAGGAGCGGACCGGCGTGAAGGTCGCGTTCATCTCCTTCACCTTCGCCCTGAACCGGGAGGAATTGCCCGAGGGAAAGGACTACCTCGCCAACCATGTCCGCCTGAACCGTCCGGACGCGGACATCTCCCCC
Source organism: Spirochaetaceae bacterium (assembly GCA_016794765.1). Taxonomy (GTDB): domain Bacteria; phylum Spirochaetota; class Spirochaetia; order Treponematales; family Rectinemataceae; genus JAEUJG01. The sequence continues at coordinate 4,151 of JAEUJG010000059.1, forward strand.
GTCGCCCGGCAGGTCGCCGCCGCCCGCGCGGCCGGGGCGGACGCCGTGGTCGCCTGCCTCCATTGGAGCCTCGAGTTCGAGTCCTACCCCACGAGCGACGTCGTGGCGATGGGGCACCGGATCGTGGAACTCGGCGTGGATCTCA
>JAEUJG010000066.1 GCA_016794765.1 Spirochaetaceae bacterium
CACCCTTTCCGACGAGCTCAAGAGCCTCGGCACCCTCGACCGGGCCGGCGGCGTGGGCTACGTCGCCCAGCTCACCTCCGTAACCCCTTCCTCGGCGAACGTCGAATACTACGCGCGCATCGTCCAGGAAACCTCGATCCGCCGCCACCTCATCAAGCTCTCCGCGGAAATCAGCACGAAATCGCGGGACGAGTCGGTGGAGACGGGCCTCGTCCTCGACGAGGCGCAGGCGCGGATCTTCGACATCACGCAGAACCGCCAATCGGTCTCCTACAAGAGCGTCAAGGACCTTCTCCCCGACACGATCAAGACGATCGAAAAGCTCTTCAAGAACAAGAACGCCTTCACCGGCGTTCCCTCCGGCCTCGGCGACCTCGATTCGATGACCTCGGGCTTCCAGGACTCGGAATTCATCGTCATCGGCGCGCGCCCCTCCATCGGAAAAACCGCACTCGCCCTCTCCATGGCCGCCCACGTGGCCGTGAAGGAGCGCATTCCCTGCGCCTTCTTCTCCCTAGAAATGGCCGACTCCGCGATCATGCAGCGTCTCATCTCGAGCGAGGCGCGCATCGCCTCCAACAAGATCCGCACGGGCCTCATCAAGCCCTCCGACTTCAACGCCCTCATGGAGGCGGCCGGCCGGATCTACGAGGCGCCGCTCTACATCATCGACATGCCCAACATGAAGCTCCTCGACCTCCGGACCATGGCCCGGCGCCTCCGCGCCGAGAAGGGCGTCAAGATCGTCTTCATCGACTACCTGACCCTCATCACCCACGAGAACTCCGACCTGCCCCGCTGGGAGCAGATCTCCTCCATATCGCGCTCGCTCAAGGCCCTGGCACGCGAGCTGAAAGTGCCCGTCGTTGCCCTCTCCCAGCTCAAGCGCGAGTCCGAGGGCAAGCAGCCCTCCCTCGCGGACCTGCGAGAGTCGGGCTCCATCGAGCAGGACGCCGACTTGATCCTCTTCCTCCACCGCGACCGCGAGATCGACAAGAAGAAGGAAGAGCAGTCGCCCGTCATCGAGACCGAACTCATCGTCGCCAAGCAGCGAAACGGCCCGGTCGGCAAGACGACCATCGCCTTCCTCCCTTCCTATACGCGCTTCGAGTCGCTTGATAAGCGCATGGGCTAGGGCTACACTAAAGGCAAACAGTCACCAGGAGGCCGGCGTCATGGGATTCAAGGACGAGTACGACTTCTCGATCCTCGTCAACGAGGCGGAGCGGATGGTCATCGAGGAACTCGGTCGTCGCCTCGGCGAGCTCGGCGACGCCTCGATCTGCGTCTGCCAGGACTGCGTCCTCGACATGGCCGCCTTCGCCCTCAACAGCCTGAAGCCGATCTACCGCGTCTCCCTCCTCGGCACGATGTACGCCCACGCCCTGGACGGCGGTGCCTACGCGGAGGAGGTGCGCAAGGCCGTGGACGCCGCCATCTCCAAGGTCCACGCCAAGCCCTCGCACGACTGATCCCTTCCCGGTCCTCTCTCCCTCTTCGCGCCTTGGTGCCTTTGTGTGAAATTTCTTCAGTACAATGCCGCCCACCAAGGCACGGAGGCACAAAGGGGTACCCGGATCTCCGTGCCTCCGCGCTCCGCGCCCCCTAAACCCCGCTCCGCACCAGGCCGAGCACGGCCTCTTCGATCCCGTCCCGCACCCGCCTGACGCCGGCCATGACCTCCTCGTCGGAGCCCTTCATCGCGGAGGGGTCGTCGAAGGGCCAGTGGAGCTTCCGGGCTGGGCCGGGGAAGACGGGGCAGCGCTCGGCCGCCTCCTTGGAGCAGACGGTGACCACGACGTCGTAGCGCTCCCCCGCGGCGGCGAGGTCGAAGACGCTTTTGGTCGCGTTGCCCGAAATATCAATGCCGAGCTCCGCCATCGCGCGCACGACGAAGGGATTGAGCTTTCCGGGCTCGAGGCCGGCGCTGGCCGCCTCGAAGCGCCCCTCGCCGTGTTTCCGGAGAAAGGCCTCGGCCATCTGGCTCCGCGCGGAATTGTGGACGCAGAGGAAGAGCACTTTCGTCATCGTCAGGCCTCCGTGTTTCTCCATGAGGGGATTGCCGCCGATCCGCGTCTTGAGCTTGCAGGCGCATTGGCCCTGGAGCTCGTAGGAGACGTCCTTGCCCACGGGCAGGCCTTCGCGGTCCCAGTCGATCATGCCGCCGACGAGGTTCGCGAGCCGGGACGGCGAATAGCCTTCCGCGAGGAGGATCCGAATCGCCTCCCGGCCGTAGAGCCCCGCCGCGTCGGCCAGGACCAAGGCCTCGTCCCGCGGCAGTTCGCCGTGATGCGCGCCGAAGCGGCTCCAGGGCAGGTAGCGGAGGCGTTCAGCGTCGAAGACGCGGAAGTTGGTCTCGTAGGCTTCGCGGAGATCCACGAGGAGGGCGCCCCGATCGAGGAAGGCGCGGGCCTCCCTCGGGCTCAGGTTCAGGACGCCGTCGGTCTTCGGAAGTCCGCCCTCGAAGCCGCCGAAATCGCGCAAGATTTCCATGATCGCCTCCCCAGGCACGGCCGGTGGTCGGTGGACGCCCGACCGGCCGGGGCCGGACTATTCTTTCGCCGTGGTCGCGGCGACGGCGGCCGCTTCGGCGATACCGACGTCCGCGGTGAAGCGGTTTTTCGTCGCGCGCGCGATGCGCACCAGGGAGAGCATCACCGGCACCTCGACGAGGACGCCGACCACGGTGGCCAGCGTGGCTCCGGAGGACAGCCCGAAGAGGCTGATCGCGACCGCGACGGCGAGTTCGAAGAAGTTCGAGGCGCCGATCATCCCCGCCGGCGCGGCGACCGCGTAGGGCACCTTCCAGGCCCAAGCCCAGCCGTAGCCGATCGCGAAGATGAGGTAGGTCTGGAGGACGAGCGGCACGGCGATGAGGAGGATGGCCAGCGGGTTCGCCAGGATCACCTGGCCCTGGAAGGCGAAGATGATGACGAGGGTGAGGAGGAGGCCGCCCTCCGTGATGCCGTCGAACTTCTTGACGAACAGGTCCTCGAACCACTCCCTGCCGCGGCGGCGGATGAGCCGGGAGCGGGTCAGGGCGCCGGCGCCCAGGGGAATGACGACGAAGAGGACCACGGAGAGGAAGAGGGTGTCCCAGGGCACGCGCACGTCGCTGACGCCGAGGAGGAAGGCGACGATGGGCGTGAAGGCGAAGAGGATTACGAGATCGTTCACCGCGACCTGCACGACCGTGTAGCCGGGGTCGCCGTCCGAGAGATAGGACCAGACGAAGACCATCGCGGTGCAGGGCGCCGCGCCGAGGAGGACGGCGCCGGCGAGGTACTCCGTCGCGAGCCCGGCGGGGATGAGGGCCTTGAAGACGATCTTGAGGAAGAAGGCCGCGATCAGGTACATCGTGAAGGGCTTCACGAGCCAGTTGACGACCAAGGTGATCGCGAGCCCCTTGGGCTTCTTGCCCGCGTTCTTGATGCTCGTGAAATCGACCTTGAGCATCATCGGGTAGATCATGAGCCAGATGAGGACGGCGACCGGGATGGAGACCCGCGCGTACTCGAAGCGGCCGAGGAAGGCCGGCACGCCCGGCAGGAAGTAGCCGATGGCCACGCCCGCTCCGATGCACAGCGCCACCCAGAGGGAAAGATACTTCGCGAAAAAGCCGATCCTCGCCGGCGCCGCGTCGCCCATGATGGCTCCTTGCCTTGCGGCCACCTTGCTTTGTTGACAGATCGCCAAAGCCGCGGCTAGTATTATTGGCGAAATGGCCAAGCATGTCAAGATTTAGTTGGCCACATCGCCAAGCACTTCGCAAGGACCCCGATGAACGAAGCCGATGCCCGGCGCCTTGAGCGGCGCGCCTCCTTGCTCAAAACGCTCGCCCATCCCTCCCGACTTCTCATCGTCGAGATGCTCGAGGAGCGTCCGCGTTGCGTCACCGAGCTTACCGAGGCCATCGGCGCGGATATCACCACCGTTTCCAAACACCTGGCCGTGCTCAAGCGCGCCGGCTTCGTGCGCGATCGGAAGCGCGGCACCCACAGCGACTATGAGCTGCTCTGCGGCTGTATCAGCCACTTTGTCGATTGCGTGGAGAAGGGAATGGACGCCTGTTCCTCCCAAGCCGCCCGCGTCGATGCCGGTGAAGAGCGGCAAGGCGCCGGAACCGGGAGCGGCTAGGGAAGCGCGGCGGCGGGCATGAAAGCAAGCAGTCGCTTTCATGTCCGCCTCCAACTCCTTACGCCGACGCGCTTCTCTCCTCGACCATTTCGGAGGTGGCGTAGAAGCGGATCGCGGGATTCGCGCCCTTGATGCGCTCGAAGTACCAGGGCGAGTCGGACATGAAGATGTGCGTGCCGCGGATGTCGATGAGGATGCGGCGGGAATGCTCGTCGACGAAGGCCTCCAGGGCCTTCTTGTCGTCCGAGGTGATCCAGTGCGCGATCGTGAGGTCGATCGGCTTGTAGTTGCACTTGGCGTTGTACTCGTGCTCCATGCGGTACTGCAGGACCTCGAGCTGGAGCTGGCCGACGACGCCGAGGACGCGGACGTTGGACTGGTGGGGCTTGGAGAAGATCTGGACCACGCCCTCCTCGGCCAGCTGGTCGAGTCCCTTGTGGTACTGCTTTTCCTTCGTCGGATCGGCGTTGACGATGTAGCGGAAGATCTGGGGCGCGAAGCTCGGGATGCCCTTGAAGTTGATCGACTCGCCCTCGGTGACGGTGTCGCCGATCTTGAAGGTGCCCGTGTCGTGGATGCCGACGATGTCGCCGGGCCAGGCCAGGTCGACGATCTCGCTGTCCTGCGCCATGAAGGCGGTGGGATTGGCGGTCCGGAAGGGCTTGCCGGAGCGCACGTGGTGGTAGGTCTTGTTCCGCTCGAAGCTGCCCGAGCAGACGCGCATGAAGGCCACGCGGTCGCGGTGCTTGGGGTTCATGTTCGCGTGGATCTTGAAGATGAAGCCGGAGAATTTCTCCTCGCCCGGGTGGACCAAGCGTTCCTCGCTCGTCTTCGGGGTCGGGTGGGGCGCCATCAGCGTGAGGGTGTCGAGGAGTTCGCGGACGCCGAAGTTGTTGAGCGCGGAGCCGAAGAAGACCGGCGTCGCCGTGCCGGCCAGGTAGTCCGCCGGGGAGAAGGGCGGGTAGACGCCGTTCAGGAGGGCCACGTCCTCGCGGAGCTTGTCGGCCAGGGTGGAGCCGACCTTCTCGTCGAGGAGGGGATCCTCGAGGCTTTCGATCTTCACGATGTCGCTCGGCCGCTGGACTTCGCCCGGGAAGAAGAGGTAGAGGCTCTTTTCCACGAGGTTGTAGACGCCCTTGAAGCTGCGGCCCTGGCCGATGGGCCAGGTCACCGGGCGGACGCCGATGCGGAGCTCGCGCTCGGTCTCGTCGAGGAGCTCCATCGGATCCTTGCCCTCGCGGTCGAGCTTGTTCATGAAGGTCGCGATGGGCGTGTGGCGCATGCGGCAGACCTCGCAGAGCTTCCGCGTGCGGTCCTCGACGCCCTTCACGGAGTCGATGACGAGGAGGGCGGAGTCGACGGCTGAAAGCCCGCGGTAGGTGTCCTCGGAGAAGTCGGCGTGGCCGGGCGTGTCGAGGAGGTTGATCTTGCGGCCGCCGTACTCGAAGCCCATCACCGAGGTGCTGATGGAGATGCCTCGTTCCTTTTCCATCTCCATGAAGTCGGAGACGGAGGCCTTGGTGTTCTTGCCGCTCTTGACCGCGCCGGCGATGTGGATGGCCCCTCCGAAGAGGAGGAGCTTTTCGGTGATCGTCGTCTTGCCGGAGTCCGGATGCGAAATTATGGCGAAGGTGAGTCGCTTCTTGAGTTGGGTTTCGAGTTCTTCCATGGGTGGACAGAGTGTACCGAAAAAGGGCCCTCTTCGGCTACCTTGTCGGGCGGATCGAGCGCGGGAAGGGGCCCTGGCGCGCCGCGCGGGGCCCCCGGCGCCGCGCCGCGGCCGGCCCGCCGTGCCCGCCATGCCGCGCCGGAGCCGCGCGGAATCCTCGGCGCCGCGCCGGCGCGCGCTTCAGCAGCAGCCGCGGGAGGGATCGGCGCGCTTGGCGCTCGGCCCTTCCTCGTCGTGATCGCAGCCGCAATCGCAGGAGGGCGCCGTGCCGCGGATGAGGCCGTTTATGACGGCGGCGGCGCAACCGACCCCGGCCTTGACCGAAAGGGCGCCGGTCGGGCAGTTCCCGGCGCAGGCTCCGCATTCCATGCAGGATTCGCGGTGGGCGATCCGCGCCTTGCCCGCCTCGAGCGAAAAGACGCCGTGGGGGCAGAGCTCCAGGCAGGCTCCGCAGCCCACGCAGGCCGCCGCGTCCAGGGCGAGGCTCGCGCCGTTGTTCAGGTAGCTCCAGCGTCGCATGTTCCGCCTCCCTTATCCAAAAAGGCGCGCCGCGGCGCCGAGGCCCAGTCCGGCCGCCAAGGCGAGCGCCTGCGGTAGGAGGGAGCCGCGCACCTCGCGCTCGGCGCCCGTGGGCGAGGTGATCGCGCTCGCCCCCGTGTAGTTCATGCCGAGGAAGGAGGCGACGGCCGCGCCGACCAGGCCAAAGGCCGCCCCGGCGAGGGGCGCTTGGCCGGCGGCCAGCGCCGCGCCGAGGCCCCAGGCGGCGCCGAGCAGGGCTCCCTTGACGGCAAAGCGCCGGCTCGGGAGAAGGGGCAGGAGGGCCGCGAAGCCGAAGGTCGCCAGGGGCCAGAGACCGAGAAGGGGCGGGAAGGCGCGGAGGAAACGCCCGCCGTAGCCGGAGCCTCCCGGCAGCGCGAAAAGGGCCGCCGCGGCGAAGGCGGCGGGAGCGAGGGGCCAGGCCTGGACGAACTCGACGGGGGCTACGGCCAGTCGCTCGCCGAGGCCGAAGGGCACGCGGCGCATCGCCTCGGTCTTCCGCTTGCCCGCGTTCAGGTAGGCTTGGATGTCCCTGGCCTGGACGGGCCCCCATTGGACCACAAAGCCCGAGCGCCGCGCCAGCTCCGGCGCGGAGACGCCGGGCGCCCCGAGCTGGGGCAGGACGAGGCGGCGATGGGAAACAAGCTCCTCGAGCCTGAGGGCGCGGAGCTTGGCGAGGAGTTCTTCCGTGCCGAAGCTGCCCTTGCCGGCGGCGCACCACACGTTGACGCCGCGCGTGTCGAGGACGAGGATCCAGCCGGAGAGCCCCGCCAGGGCCTCGCGGAGCCGGTCAAAGCTCAGCTTGTAGTTCGCCGTGACGAAGACCTCGCTCCCCGGCTCGGGCAGGCCGACGGCGTAGAGGCCCGGCGGGACCGAGTAGCGCATCCGCCCGAGGTTCCAGCGCGCGCCCCAGCCGCCCAGGCGGTCGGCCGCCGCGAGCCGGGTCCGCGCCCGGGGGATGGCGCGTCCGGCCGCCTCGACGTATCCGTCGAGATAGGCCTGTTCAAAGGCGGGGAGTCGCTTGAAGCCGGCCAGCGAGTCCCGCGGGTCGGGAATCTTCTTGAAGCGCGGCGCCGGTCGTATCGTCGGTGTATCCTGCATGGCTTTCCCGGGATTTAAGATAGCGCCGCGCGGGGGACTCAAGCTAGGGCCTCGGGCTTCGCCCCGGGCCAAGCCTCAGGCCAGGGCTCCGAAGCCGAGGCCGGCCAGGGTGGAAAGACCGACCACGAGGCCCACGTAGACCAGGGTTTTCCTCCAGCCGAGCTCGCCCGAGATGACGAGGATGGAAGGCAGGGAAAGGCTCGGGCCGGCGAGAAGAAGGGCAAGGGCGGGGCCCTGGCCCATTCCCGCGCCCAGGAGGCCCTGGACGATGGGGATCTCGGTGAGCGTGGCGAAATACATGAGGGCGCCGGAGAAGGCCGCGAAGAAGTTGGCGCCGAGCGAATTGCCGCCGAGGAGGCCCGCGATCCAGGCGTTCGGGATGAGGCCGTCGTGGCCCGGGCGCCCCAAGAGGAAGCCCGAGAGAAGGACACCGCCGAAGAGAAGGGGCAGGATCTGGAGGCCGAAGTCCCGCGTCGCGACGACCCATTCGAGGCGCTCGTCCCGGTCGAACCAGCGGACAAGGGCGTAGGCGAGGAGGAGGGCGAAGGCGCCCGCGATCCACCACTTGGCCGCGAAGACCGCGTCCCAAATCGCGCTGCCGCCGCTGG
>JAEUJG010000085.1 GCA_016794765.1 Spirochaetaceae bacterium
GTGCAGGGCTTGTGGCAGAGGAGGCCTTCCGCCGAGGTTCCCACGAGCCGCCAGGAACCCGAACTCGGGTGCCGTTCCATGTGGACGCGATAGCCGGTCGGATGGACGTAGGTCTCGTTCGGCAGGATCCGGAGGCTCCGCTCGGCGCCTTCCCAGTTCCAGCGCGCGGTCTGGTCCTCCAGGGAGATGACCGCGTCCTCGGGAAGGTAGATGATCTCCGGGAAGGCGAGGTCCACCGCGTAGCCGTCGGGCTTGAGGGCGACGCGGTCCTTCATGATCTCGAGGACGCCGTCCAGGCTGTGGCCGCGGCTGTTCAGGTTCGTGTCGGGGACGAAGCGCGTGCCGAGGTTGTAGGAGGGGAAAACGAGGGCGCCGCCCGCGTGCTCCTCCTCGGAGAGGCCGAGGAGGTTCGCGGAGTAGGACATCATCGTCTTCACTTCCTTCTTCGAATAGCCGAAGTAGTTGTCCGCGATGACGGTGACGATGACGCCGCGCTCGTCGCGGGCGCAGATCTTGAAGGGCTTGCCGCCGTTGTAGAGCTCGGTCTCTTCCTTCCAGGCCATGCCGTCGCGGCGCTGCCGCTCCGTGGCGTCCTCCCAGCGGGGAAGGCCGAGGTCCTTCTTCCTGGTCCGCGTGAGGTGGGTGGCGAGGATGATGCAGCCCGTCGTGCCGGTCCAGCGCAGCGGATCCAGGGCCGCGTCGTTTTCGGCGACGTAGGGGTCGCCGCAGTTGCCGAAGATGGACTCGATGAAGTCGAGGCTCGCCGCGAGGGAGCCCGGCGCGAAGAAGCGAAGCTCCATGGAGCGCTCGTCGGTGAAGCCGTGGACCTCCGGCCTGACGGGGGGGCGGAGGAGGAAGGAAAGGAAGGTGCGCGCCTTCTTCTCCTCGCGAGCGGTGAAGGGCAGCTCGAGGAGCTCGGGCGGCGGATTCACCGCGGCTTCGAGGAGGCGGGCGAAGGCGATGCGCGGCACCTCCTTCTTGTCGGGCGGGACGGGCAGGCCGCCTTCCACGATGTGGAAGACGCCCTCGGTGGTGCGGCGGTCGTTCGAGGGATTGTGGAGGACGCCGTTCCGCACGCGGTAGGAGGTGAGGGTCGGCGAGCTGTGCTTGTGGGCCTCCGGCGGCAGGGAGAGTTCCCGCGCCATGCCGTAGCGGTCCAGCACCAGGGTGTCTGAGGGAAGCCGCGGCGTCTTGTCGAGGCTGAGCCCCGCGAGGTAGGAGTCGAGGAAGTCCTGGATGCGGCGGTCCGCCGGCGGGAGGTAGCCCGCGAGGAGGCGGTTCTTTTCCCGGACGTTCTCGAGCATGTCGCTCGCGAGCTCGACGAAGGCGGTGCCTTCGCGCCCGTAGACCGGGAGGCCGAGGGCCGCCAGCTTTATGTTGATGTAGGCGATGAGCCTGCCCCGTTCCTGGGGCGATAGTCGATTTAGATGGAGACCGAAGTCGCGTTTAACCGGCATTGAGACCTCCAAAGTCGCATACTAGTACTGTTAGCATAGCCGGGAGCGGTAGTTTGTTCCAGTAGGCGGAAACGTCCCAAAAGGCTCGAATGGGACAAGTAAGCGCGGGCGAACTTGTAACGGGGGAGGATTGCCGACGGGGCCGAGGCGGCGTAGCATCGTCCCCGCGCGGACAACGCGCGTTCGAAGATGGAGGTGAACATGGTCCGGTCCCAGGTATCGTTGCCGCGTCCCTATCGCGTCGCCTGCGAGGCGGCCCTCGGGAAGGAGCTGGCCATAAAGGCCGCGGAGGGCTACTCCCTGCTCAGGTCCGAGCGTCCCACCCCGGAGGACGCCCGCCTCCGCCGCCATCTCCATGGCCACATCCTGCCCGGCCTCGCCATCTACCGAGCGCTCCGGGAAGGTGGGCTCGACGAGAAGGCGGCGCTTGAGGCCATCGAAAAGGTCTTCGGGATCCTGGCCGCCGGGATGCGGGGCAAGTTCCTGTGGCTCGGCAAGTTGCCCTTTTTCTATGGAATGCTCCGGATCTTCATGCCCGCCGCGATGCGCGCCTACCCCGCCTCGGGCTGGAACACGACCTGGCTCGAGGCGAGCGGCGAGCGGATGCGCTTCGACATCGACCGCTGCTACTATTGCGACAGCCTCCGCGAGCGCGGCGCGCCCGAGCTTGCGGCCTCCTATTGCCGGATCGACGACCTCATCTACGACGGGCTCTCCGCCGCCTATGCCTGGAAGCGCACGACGACCCTGGCGCGCGGCGACGCGAAGTGCGACTTCCGCTTCGAGCGGAGGCCTCGCGGTTGAATAAAAAGGCGCGGCCGGGCCCGAGCCCGCCGCGCCTCGCGCCGCCCGCCGGGGCGCCGCCCGCCGGGGCGCCGCTAGCCTTTCGCGAGCGTCCGCTCCACGAGGTCGTCCGCCACCGTGTAGGGCAGGGTGACGTGTCCGAGGTCGGCATGCTCCTCGTTGTATTCCGCGCAGACCGCCACGGCGTGCTCGTTGCGCGCCCAGGCGCGGCGGGCGACGCCGCCCATCACGTCCCAGGGCATGGCCATGTTGATCACCGCGTCGACCTTGGCCGAGCCGTCCAGGACGAGGCCGAAGCCGCCGTTGATCGACTTGCCGATGCCGACGCCGCCGCCGTTGTGGAGGGCGATGAGGCTCATGCCGCGGGCCGCGTTGCCGGCGAAGATCTGCGTGGCCATCTCCGCCATCACGTTGGAGCCGTCCTTGATGTTGGAGGTCTCGCGGAAGGGGCTGTCCGTGCCGCCGCAGTCGTGGTGGTCGCGTCCGAGCATGATCGGTCCGACCTCGCCCTTCCGGACCATCTCGTTGAACTTGAGGGCGATGTCGCGGCGCCCGAGGGCGTCCTGGTAGAGGATGCGCGCCTGGGTGCCGACGACGAGGCGGTTCTTCTCCGCGTCGCGGATCCAGATCCAGTTGTCCCGGTCCTGGCCGCGGCGCTCCGGGTCGAT
>JAEUJG010000135.1 GCA_016794765.1 Spirochaetaceae bacterium
GAGGGCCGTCGTCGAGATGATGCGGGCGGCGCCGGGCGTGCCGAGGGAGGCGAAGGTCTTGCCGTCCTTGGCGATGATCGTCGGGGAGATCGTCGTGCGCATGCGCTTTCCGGGGGCGTAGGCGTTGGGGCCGCTCGCGGACCAGTTCTGCATCTCGTTGTTGAGGATGATGCCGGTGCCCGGAACGACGACCTTGGCGCCCCAGAAGCTGGAGATGGTCTGGGTCAGCGAGACCATGTTGCCCTTCTTGTCCACGACGGAGAGGTGGGTCGTGCTCGGGTGCTCCTTGGTGGGATCGCCCGGCAGGACCTGCGGCGTGATCTTGTCCTCCGCGATCTCGGCCGCGCGGGTCTTCGCGTAGCCCTTGGAGACCAGCACCTCGGTCGGGACCTTCACGAAGGCGGGGTCGCCGATGAAGGCGCCGTTGTCCGCGAAGCCGCGCTTCATCGCCTCGGCCATCAGGTGGACATAGCGGGGGGAGAGGCGGGGTTCCTTGGAGATGTCGAAGTTTTCGAAGATGTTGAGGATCTCGATGACGGAGAGCCCGCCGACGGGCGCGGGCGCAGAGATAACCTCGTAGCCGCGGTAGGTTCCGCGGACGGGCTCGCGCTCGATGGCGCGGTAGGCCGCGAGGTCGGCCTTGGTCAGGATGCCGCCGTTCTTGGCCATGTCGGCCGCGATCGCGTCGGCGATCTCGCCCTTGTAGAAGACGTCGGGGCCGCCCTTGCCGATCGCGCGGAGCGACTTCGCGAGGTCGGCGTTCTTGAGCTTCTGGCCGGCGGCGAGGGGCAGGCCGTCGGGGGCCAGGATGGCCAGGAGGGCCTCGTTCTTACTGATCGGGTCGAAGTTGTCGGAGATGACGCCGGCCAGGGTCTCGCTGACGGCGAAGCCTTCCTCGGCCAGGCGCGCCGCCGGCTCCACCACCTGCGCGAGCTTCATGGTGCCGTACTTCTCCAGGGCCATGGCCAGGCCCGCGACGGTGCCGGGAACGGCCACGGCGAGGTGCCCGTCGTTCGGCCAGCGGATCTTCCGCTCCTCGGCGGGGGCCGCGGAGCGGTAATCGATGGCGACCGTCTTCTTGGCGCCCTCGAGATAGATGACCATCATGCCCTCGCCGCCGAGACCCGTCGCGTTGGGCTCCGTGACGCCGATGGCGAAGGCCGTGGCGATGGCCGCGTCGACGGCGTTGCCGCCGGCCTTCAGGATCTCGAGACCGGCCTGCGAGGCGAGCGGATGGGCGGAAGCGACCATGCCGTTCTTGGCGGAGACCTCGGGGATCTTGGTGACGACCGCGGGCGCCGCGGGGGCGGATCCCTGGGTCGCGCAGCCGATGAGGGGCGTGACGATGAATAGGGCGGCGAGGAGGGCGAGGGCAAGCGCCCTGCCCTTCCCGCGGCGCCCGTTCGCGCTTGGTGCATGCATGGAAAGCCTCCTTCAAAAACTATCTCCCGGGCGCGCGCCGCGCGTCCGGGAAGGATCGACAAAGTATCAGTTGTAGAAAGCGCCGAGGCCCCGGGCCTTGACCTCGTCGAGCGAGGGGAGGCCCGACAGGACCACGTCCTTGCCGGCGCCGGCGCCCTCGTTGTAGGCGGCGACGATCTCGGCGACACACTCGATCTGGACGGCGACGCGGTGCCAGAGCGGGTTCTTGGGGTCGTTCACCCAATCGACGCCGGTCGGATCCTTGACCATCGCGGGATTGGGCGTCTCGACGAGGTAGGACTGCGCGGCGCTCGCGTCGCCCCACTCGCGGTGCGAAAGGCCGCGGAAAAAGTCCGACGAGGGTTCGAGCTTCATGGGGATGCCCTTGAGCTCGAGCCCGAGGACGGCGCTCGCCGCCGTCTCGAGGTTCTTCGGGTTCGCGACGACCATCCACTCGAGGCGCGAGCCGGGTCCGGCCTCGTGCATGTCGATGGCGACGGCGGCCTTTTCCCGCTTGATGAGTTCGAGCATCGCGTAGGCGACCCGCTGGGTCAGGGTGCCCTTCGGATCGCCGGGATGGGCGCGGTCCAGGTTCCTCGCCTCGTAGCCGGGCAGCTCCTCCTTCGAGGCGGGGTGGCGGTAGATCTTGGGATCGGCCGCTCCCTGGTGGCCCGGATAGGTGAGCCGGGCGCCGGACTTGAACCAGCGCGGG
>JAEUJG010000170.1 GCA_016794765.1 Spirochaetaceae bacterium
AACCGCGACATCCTCATCGAGGCGGCCGAACTCGCCGCCTCCAGTTTCGGAAATCCGTCGAGCAAGCATGCCTTGGGCCTGGAGGCCCATTCCAGGCTCGAGGAAGCTCGCGCCCGCCTGGCGGCCTCCCTGCGGTCGCCGCTTGTCGCCGCCACGGCGGCCGGAACGCCGGGCGCCCCGTACGGAAGCCCTTCCGGCCGGCTTGTCTTCACGAGCGGCGGCTCGGAGGCGGACGCGATGGTCCTCCTCTCCCTCCTCCGCAAGCTCAAGGCGGGCCGGAGCCCCGTCCACGTCGTTTCCAGCGCCATCGAACATTCCGCCGTCTACGAGCAGATCCTCCTCCTGGAAGGCCTCGGGATCGAAGCCACCTTCGTGCCGGCGGGAAGCGAAGGCTTCCTCGATCCGGCGGCCGTGGCCGGGGCGGTCCGCAAGGAAACGGCCTTGGTTGCCGTGATGGCCGTCAACAACGAGACGGGCGCCGTCCAGCCCCTCGCCGCCATCGCCGCGGCCGTCGCCGCGGCCGCCGCGGCCCTCGGCCGGAAGCCCCCGCGCCTCCACGCGGACGCCGTGCAGGCCCTCGGCAAGACAGCCTTCGATCCCGCCGCGCTCGGCCTCGGTTCGGCGGCCTTTTCCGCGCACAAGCTCGGCGGGCCCCGCGGCGCCGGCGCCCTGTGGCTGTCCGGCCCCCTCGAGCCCCTCGCGGTCGGCGGCGGCCAGGAATCAGGCCTCCGTCCCGGCACCGAGAGCCTCCAGGGCGCCTGGGCCTTTTCCCGGGCCGCCGAGCTTGCGGCCCTCGGGCTGGCCGAGCGCCGGGCCCGGGCCCTGCGGCTCGAGGCCCGCCTCCTCGACGGCCTGGCGGCGATCCCCGGAGTCCAGGGCCTGCCCCTCGGCCGGCGCTCCGGCGACGCGCGTTATTCGCCCTTCATCCTCTCCGCGTCCTATCCCGGCCTGTCCGGAGAGGTCCTGGCCCGCGCCCTGGCGGACGAGGGCGTCGCGGTCTCCACGGGCGCCGCCTGCTCCGCCAACGCCGCCAAGAAGGGCCGCCGCGTCCTGGACGCGATGGGGCTCGCCCCCGAGCTCTCCTCCTCGGCCATCCGCGTCTCCACCGGTCCCGCGACCGAGGACGCCGACATCGACCGTTTTCTCGACCTCTCCGCGGCCTTGTACCGCCGCCTGAAACCCTAAGGAGCCCCCGATGGAAGCCCTCTACCTCGTCAAGATCGGCGAGATCATCCTCAAGCTCGGAAACCGCAAGGAATTCGAGGACCGCCTCAAGAACGACCTGAAGCGCCGCCTGGAAGGAGTCGCGGGCCGCATCGACTACAACCACGGCCGCATCTTCATCGAGGTCGACGCGGAAAAGGCCGCTTTCGTCGAGGCGGTGTTGGCGAGGACGCCCGGCATCAACGGCTTCGCGCGCGCCCGGCGCGTTTCCAAGGACCCCGCGACGGTCCTGGCGACCGCGCTGGAGGTGGCGAAGGAAGAGGCCGCCCGCGGCAAGCTCCGCTTCAAGGCCGAATCGCGCCGCAGCGACAAGAGCTTCCCCCTCGACTCCTACGCGCTCTCGGCCGAGATCGGGCATCGCGTCCTGGAGGGCATCCCGGGAACCAGGGTGGATCTCCACAGGCCCGAGTTCACCGTCTACGCGGAGATCCGCGAGCGCGCCTACGTGTACTCGAGCCCGACCCTCGGCCCCCGGGGCCTGCCCGTCGGCTCCCAGGGCCTCGGCCTCCTCCTCCTATCCGGCGGCATCGATTCCCCCGTGGCCGGCTATCTCATGGCCAAGCGCGGCCTCGATTTCGA
>JAEUJG010000229.1 GCA_016794765.1 Spirochaetaceae bacterium
GCGGCCGGGGGAACCTTGGTCGGCACCGTGGACTGCGGCATCGCGAACCACGAGGCGGTGGACTTCGCCGCCGGCCTCGGGATCGACGTCGGCATCCTGGACCCCCACCTCCTCAAGGCGCCCGAGCCGCCGGCGGCCGTCGCCGTCGTCAACCCGAAGCTCGAGGACACGGACTATCCCTTCCGCGACCTCGCGGGCTGCGGCGTCGCCTACAAGTTCGCCTGCGCCCTCAAGTTCGCCCGCTCGGGCCTCTACAAGCAGCAGGTCGCCCTCCTCAACGTCCGCCCCGTGAACGAGGCCTACCTCGTCGAGGCGGTGCGCATGTCGAACCTCGTCGAGACGGGCCGCGTCTCGGAGACCATCGTCCCCGGCATGGTCGACATCTCCAACACGCGGCTCATCCCCTTCCTCCGCGACCGGCACATCTTCGTCTGGGGCCTCGACGTCCAGAAGAAGCTCTTCTCCAAGGCCTTCGGCCGCTCCGCCGACCTCGAGGCCCACGACATGGGGCCGGAGATCGGCGAGCTCATCCCCCAGACCAAGGGCCAGAGCCTCCTCCGCCTCCGCGAGCTCTCCAGGATCGGCCGCTACCGCGACCGCCCCCTCGAGGAGATCGACGTCTTCCAGAACCTCTTCGTCTCCTTCGTCCACAAGAAGGCGGCCTGGTTCGGCGAGGACGACCTGCCCAAGCTCCAGCTCGTCGCCCTCGGCACGGTCGCCGACCTCATGCCGCTGCGCGACGAGAACCGCATCCTCGTGCGCCGCGGCCTCGAGGCCCTGAACCAGCGTCCCCGCGCCGGCGCCGCGGAGCTCATGCGGAAGCTGCAGCTCGGCGGCAAGAAGATCGGCGCGGTCGAGGCGGCCTGGCAGCTCACCCCCGTGATCAACGCCGCGGGCCGCATGGGCCGGGCCGACGCCGCGGTGCGGCTCTTCCTGGCCGAGGACGGCGCCGAGCGCGAGGCGCTGGCGTCGGAGCTCTACGACATGAACCAGGAACGGCGCCGCCTCGGCGCCGAGTCCTGGGACGCCCTCTACCCCGCCGCGCGGGAAAGCCTCGAGTCCCACGGCGAGAAGCTCGTCCTCGTCGGCGACGAAAAGGTGCACCGCGGCATCACGGGGGTCCTCGCCTCCAAGATGACGAACGTCTTTTCCGTGCCGGCGGTCGTCGCCTCCTTCCAGGCCGACGGCACCGTGGTCGGCTCGGTCCGCTCGGCGCGCGGCTTCGACGTCTCCTCCTTCCTCGAGGCGAGCGCCGAGCTCTTCATCGACTACGGCGGGCACGACGCGGCCGCGGGCTTCAGCCTCAAGGCCGCGGACTGGCCGGAGTTCCAGCGCCGCGCCCTCGCCTACGTGGAGGCCGTGGAGCTCGCGGACGAGGAGGAGCGGATCGACGTGGACGCGGAGCTCCCCCACGACTACCTGAATCCCGAGCTGGCGGCCTTCGCGGAGCGCTTCGAGCCCTTCGGCGAGGAAAACCGCCCCCTCGTCTTCATGGCGCGGGACGTGCCGATCGCCGCCGCCGACATCGTCGGCAAGCGCGAGGCCAACCACCTGAAGCTGACTCTCGACTTCGGCAAGCACAAGTGGCCGGCCCTCTTCTGGAGCGCCGCGGAGCGCCTGGAGCGGGATTTTTCCGTCAAGGACCGGATCGACCTGGTCTTCAAGGTCAGCGTGAACCGCTACATGGGCAACGAACAGCCCCAGCTCGAGGTGATCGACGCCCGCAAGAGCGAGGGCCTCAAGACCGGCCAGGCGGCCACGGCGGCGGCTCCGGCGGCGTCCGCGGAGTAGCGTTCGGCCGCCGCGGAATAGCAGGTGGCGGCGCGGGGCCCATGCCCTCGCCGGATCGACAGGGCGGACCCGCGGGTCCGCCTTCTTTTTCGCGCGAAGCGGGCGGTTTGGTGCCCTATTCCGCAATTCTCCGCGCGAAAGACCATTTTTTTTTCCGAGCCTCTTGACCAATGCGAGGGGTTTTAGGTAATGTACGCCTACCGAGCGAAAGCGCTCCCCGGTTGTGTAATGGTAGCACGGCAGACTCTGGATCTGCTTGTGGGGGTTCAAATCCTCCCTGGGGAATACCGATCGCCGCCGAAGAACGGCGTTCAAGACGGCCCCTTCGTCTATCGGTTAGGACAAAAGATTCTCAATCTTTAAAGAGGGGTTCGACTCCCCTAGGGGCTATAAAAGCTCGAAGACCTGATGGTCTTCGAGCTTTTTTTTTTCCTTGGGGAGTCGAACCCGAGGGCGCGCCGAGCGGAGCGAGGGAAGGCGAACAGGATGTTCGCCGCCAGCGCCCGAGGCGGGCTGGAGGGCCGAGGCAGGACGCCGAGGCCCGGAAGCTCGACTCCCCTAGGGGCTAACCAGAAACAAGCCGACCGCAAGGTCGGCTTTTTCGTATTCCGGCCCCTGGGGGAGTCGAACCCCGGAGCGCCGTCGCGAGCGCATAGCGAGGGCGAGGCGCAGGATGCGCCGAGAGCTGCGAAGGCGGACCTGGAGCATCGAGGCAAGGATGCCGAGATGCGGAAGGCGACTCCCCTAGGGGCCGAAACGCCCAGACAAGCGGACCGTCGATCGTGCCTTAGTCCCGCGTCGAGGCCTCGCGGGCCGCAAGGAGCAGGCGGAGGTTCCTCGAATAGGCCTCCATCGCCGCCGCGAGGGCGCCCGGGTCGCCCAGGCGAAGCTTCGCCGAGATCGAGGGGCAACGGGGGCTGCCGGAGTCGCCGGCCAGAAGAGCCGCGCTTTCCTCCTCGTCGAGCGCGTCGAGGAGAAAGGCGGGCGGGGCGGAGCGGTTCGCCGGACAGGCCTCCTGGCAGCGAAGGCAGCCGATGAGGGCGTTGTGGGTCCGCGCGCCGACGGAGGGTGGGAAGTCCCCAGGGACCTCGTTGTGTAGGGACAGGCAACGCCCCGCGTCGATGCCGAATCCGGAGGCCTTGATCGCGCCCGTCGGACAGCGCTCGCGGCAGGCCCGGCAGGCGGCGCAGGCCTCAAGGGCGCGGGCTTCGCCGAAATCCGCCTCGGCAAACTCGGCGTCGGTCGCGAAGGCGCGGATCGCGATCGAGCTGCCGAGGCCCTCGGCGTAGGATATGCCGTTACGGCCATAGGCGACGAGGCCGCACTTGGCGGCGAGGAGCTTGGCGGGCAGATGGCCGCCGACCGGCGTCAGGCGCTCCTCGGGTTTGAGCCCGGCCGCTTCCCGCAGAAGGGCCGCCAGGCCCGCTCCCGCGATGCCGTCGTCCCAGTATCCCGAGGGGAGCGGAAGCTCGTGGATTTCGCCGTCGAGGAGGAGGCGCGCGATCGCGTGCCTGGCGGGAACGACACAGGCGAGAATCGTCCGGGCGCCTTCGGCCTCGGGGGGAAGCTCCCGACCGAGGTCGTCGACGTAGGCGCGGAAGGCGGGCTCGACGCTCGCCCCGGCGAGGGAACGCTCGTATTCGGCGCGGAGCTCGGGCAGGCGCGCGGCGGGAACGGCGGCATAGCGGGCCTCCAGGCCGGAAGGCGCGATGAAGTTGCCATAAGCGGGGCGCATGGTTCCTCCTTGCGGACGCGAAGGTCGCCCCGGCATTGTAGGACGGGATCGGCGTGGAGGGAAGCGGATAACGCGACGGCGGAGACCGCCGGGCGGGTCGTCACGGCGGCGCGGCCCCCTGGGCGGGGCGCGCCGCGCGGCGGTCAAACCGGCACGATCTCGATCGCTTCCCGCTCAAGCTCCGCGGCGACGCGCTCCTCGCGGTAACGCG
>JAEUJG010000521.1 GCA_016794765.1 Spirochaetaceae bacterium
ATCGAATGCATGCGCGAGGGAGCCTTCGACTACGTGCCCAAGAGCGCGGAGTCGAGCCGGCTCATCGCGAGCATCCGCCACGCCCTCTCGATCCGCGAGCTCCAGCGCGAATACGGCGCCCTCAAGGACAGCTTTCTCGCCGCGACGCGGCCGGAGTCCTCCGCCTTCGCCAAGATCATCACGCGGAACGACCGGATGCTCTCCCTCCTCCGCTACGTGGAGACCGTGGCCCGCTCGCCCAAGCCCATCCTCGTCACCGGCGAATCGGGCACCGGCAAGGAGCTGATAGCCGAGGCGGTGCATCTCGTGTCCGGCCGCTCCGGCTCCCTCGTCGGGCTCAACATCGCCGGCCTCGACGAGACGATGTTTTCCGACAGCCTTTTCGGCCACCGCAAGGGCGCCTTCACCGGAGCCGACGCCGAGCGCGGCGGCCTCATCGAAAGGGCCGAGGGCGGGACCCTCTTTCTCGACGAGATCGGCGAACTCTCCGCCGGTTCCCAGGTCAAGCTCCTCCGCCTCATCGAGGAAAAGCGCTATTATCCCCTCGGCGCCGACCTCCCGCGGAGCTCCAACGCCTCGATCGTCACCGCGACCAACCGCGACCTCCGTGCCGCCTCCGCCGCGGGCGGCTTCCGCCTGGACCTCTTCTACCGGCTCCAGACCCACCTCGTCGAATTGCCGCCCCTGCGCGAACGGAAGGACGACCTGCCCCTCCTCCTGGCCCACTTCACCGAAAGGGCGGCGGAGCGCTTCGGCCGCAAGGCTCCCGCGATCCCCGACGAACTCATCCTCCTCCTCGAGACCTACGCCTTTCCCGGAAACGTGCGCGAACTCGAGTCGATGGCCTATGACGCGGTCGGCCGCTGCAAGGGACCTACGCTCTCCCTGGAATCCTTCCGCGAGAAGATCCTGGGCTCCGCCAGGGCTGATGGCCGGTCCAAGCCGGCGGAGCGCGAGGGCAGGACCCGCTTTGCCGCCTGGGAGCGCCTGCCCACGCTGGACGAGGCCAAGTCGGAGCTCATCGCCGAGGCGCTGCGGCGCGCGAAGGGCAATCAGGGCATCGCGGCCGGCCTCCTCGGCATTTCGCGCACGACCCTCAACAAGCGGCTGTCGGCGCAGCAACGGCTTGGCGACGGCGAGGAAGGGTGTGAATAATTGCACAGTCGCTTTTTTCTTCTCACGCGACTAAACCCTTGCCGGGCAAGGCAATAATTACCTGTCCTGCCGGTTTTTGATCCCCGCGCCACTAAAGCGTCACAGGGGCATCGCCTTCGCGATGCCCGTAGTGCCGTATCCCCCACTTTAAGGCACAATATATTTCTTTATCTAAAAAGCAAATACAAATTAATGCATAAAACATGAAAAGGATCGATGGTTGGCACGTCCCTTGCTTTATTGATAGCAGCCTGGTTGGAAGTTAAAAACAGCGACCGTCTCTCTCGCCGGAGCTTGACGGTTGCCAGGTAAAAATAGCGGAAGGTAAAAAAGGTCGAATGTAAAAAAGGGGAGTTCAAAACTCGGTCGAAAGACCGCCCGGGGGGGCGGTCTTTTTTTGTCCGCGCGGCAACAGCGCGGCCATGCCGCCCGCGTTGTGGGAGGCTATCGTGTCCAGCGCAGCCAGATCTCGATGGGCTCCTCGAGCACGAGGAGTTTCATCGCGGGGATGCTCAGCTTGAGCTCGTTGCCCGCGAGGCTTCCGCCGCCGGCGGCCAGGATGGCGCCCGGCGCCGACACCGCGAGGCTGACGGAGGCGGATTCGAGGCCGGCGAGCGCCTTGTCGCCGAGCACGCCCTGGAGCATGCGGCGGTATTCGGCCGCGCTGACGGGATCCTCCTCGAGCGCCGGCGGGGAAAGGGCCTCGAGGAGATAGGGATCGATGCCGGCGAGGAGTTCGCTCAAGGGGCCGACCTTGCCGCGTTCGAGCCTGAGGCGGAGTTCCGCCCAGCCCGGTCCCTCGGAGGATTTAAGGGCTCCGGACGCGGCCAGGTCGGGATCGGCGAGGATGGCGGCGACGCTTTTCGCGGCGAATTCGGCCTTCACCGAATCGGGGCTCGGCGCCTCCGCCGAGACGAGGCTCAAGCCCGGGCGGCCGCCCGATGCCTTGCGGAAGGCGGCGGGGTCGAAGAGGGGGGCGCCGGCCGGCAGCGAGGAGAGCTTGCGGAGCTTGGCGGCGAGGGCGGCGGGTACTTCGGCCGCGGCCAGGACCCGGACCGCGCCGTCGGCGCGGATGGCCGCCTGGACGTTCGCCGAGCAGGAGGAGAGGATGCCCGCGGCGGCGATGCCGAGCGCCGCGGCGCAGAAGGCGAGGGCGCCGAGGAAGAGGTGCCGCAGCCGGGGGCGGGGTTTCCCGGCGCCGATCCCGGCGGGCGCGGAGCCCGGGTCGCGGCCGCCCTCCACGACGACGCCGTCGACCACGATGCGGGGCCCCGAGGCCTTGCGGCCGCGCGTTCCCGTCTCCGCCGATGCCTTCGATTCCGCGAGGGGGCCGCGGCCGCCCTCTCTCCGTTTGTCACTCATTTTCTTCTCCGTACCCTTCGAACATCCGCGCGGTGCGGGAGGTTACGCGCCGCCCTCGCTTCGCTTGGATGTCTTTTTTTTCATCCCGGTCCGCAACCCGAACCGGCCCGTCGTGTCGTATATTCAAGCCGCCCCGCATTCCGGAACCAGAGCCAATCCGCGGGGCGCCACGAGGATGCCCATGACGAATATAGAGCGCGAGCCCTGGAAATTCCTTGACGACTACCGCGGAAGCGCCTTTTCCGGGGAATGGCCGACCCTTCCCGAGATGTTCGCCATCACGATGAGCCGCCATCCGGACAGGCCCTGCTTCACGATCTATGAGCCCGACCGCCAGAGCCTCAGCTACCGCGAGGCGAGGGAGCTCGTCCTCAAGGTATCCCGCCATCTCCGCTCGATCGGCGTCGGCCGCGGCTCCAAGGTCGTCGTCACGGGCAAGAACTCCCCCGAATGGGCCGTCGCCTATCTCGCCGTCCTCGAGGCCGGGGCCGTCGTCGTGCCCATAGATTACCAGCTCAGCCCCGCGGAGATCGTGAACCTCGTCAAGGCGAGCGACGCCGAGGTCCTCTTCGTCGACGAGGAAAAATCCGCCGATCTCGGCGCGGCGCTGGACGCGAAACTCAAGGCGCGCTATTCCCTCGCCGCCGGCAAGCCCGGCTATATCTACGAGCTGCCCGCGCCCGCCGAGGCGAGCCTGCCTCCCCTCCAGGCGGCGAAGTCCGAGGATCTCGCCGCGATCCTCTTCACGAGCGGCACGACCGGCGTTCCCAAGGGCGTCATGCTCTCCCACCGGAACTTCGTCGCCGACTGCTACCTCGCCCAGGGCAATATGTCGATCCACCACACGGACGTCTTCTACGCCCTCCTGCCCATCCACCATTCCTACACCATGCTCGCCGTCTTCATCGAGGCCATCTCCGTCGGCGCGGAGCTCGTCTTCGGCAAGCGCATGGCGATCAAGCAGGTCTTCAAGGACCTTAAGGAGGCCAAGGTCACGATGTTCCTCGGCGTCCCCCTCCTCTTCAACAAGGTGCTGGCCGGCATCCAGAAGGGCGTCAAGGAAAAGGGGCCACTCGTCCACGGCCTCATCGCCGCGCTCATGGCGGTCTCCGGCTTCATCAAGAAGGTCTTCGGCAGGAATCCGGGCAAGAAGATCTTCCATTCCCTCCTCGACAAGGCGAGCCTCGCGTCGAACCGCATCTGCATCTCCGGCGGCGGCCCCCTCGCGCCCGCCGTCTTCAAGAAGTACAACCAGCTCGGCATCGACTTCGTCCAGGGCTACGGCCTCACCGAGACCTCGCCCATCCTCACGCTCAATCCCATCTACCACTACAAGGAGACGAGCGTCGGCAAGGTGTTGCCGCGGACCGAGATGAAGATCGTCGACCCCGACGCCGAGGGCCGCGGCGAGATCGTCGTGAAGGGCCCCATGGTCATGATGGGCTACTACAAGATGCCCGAGGAGACGAAGGCGGCCTTCACCGCGGACGGTTGGCTCAAGACCGGCGACGTCGGCTATCTCGACGACGAGAACTACCTCTACCTCACCGGCCGCGCCAAGAACCTCATCGTCACGGAGGGCGGCAAGAACGTCTACCCCGAGGAGATCGAAAACCGCTTCCAGCTCTTCGACGAGGTCGAGCAGGTCTTGGTCTCCGGCTACGAGATCGACAAGGCGACGCGGAGCGAGGGCATCGAGGCCAGGCTCTATCCGAACCAGGATCTCTTCCTCAAGGACGCCGCCGGCGACAAGACCTCCGGCGCGGGCTGGGCGGCCGTGGAGGCGCGCATGCGCGAGCTCGTCGACGAGGTGAACCAGGGACTCCTGCCGTACCAGCGCATAACGCGCGTCGTGGTGCTCAAGGAGCCCATGGAGATGACGACGACGAAGAAGATCAAGCGGCAGGCGGGCGCCAGGCCGGCCTGATCCGCCCCGGGCCGGCCCCGCCGGCCACGGAGTTCCGGTCCGCGCGCTTGAAGCCGCGGACCTTGAACCAACTCGCGGCAAAAAGCCCCCGCCGTCCATCTGGACGTCGGGGGCATTTGTCGGTGGGCCGCGCGGGAGGGCGCCGCGCGGCGCGGCCGCGCCTTGCCGGGCCCGGCGCGGCTACTTCGTGCCGTACACGGGGACGGGCTGCGTGCTGTTGCGGAGAAGCACCTCGCCGAGGCGGAGGAATTTGGTCTGGCTTTCGAGGCCGAGCTGGCGGAAGACGGGCTGGGAGAGGAGGAGGTCCTGCTTGAATTCGCGGCAGAGCGAGTCGAGGCGCGAGGCGACGGAGACCGCGTCGCCGAAGACGCCGAGGCGGCGCGAGCCCGCGACGCCGAGCTCGCCCGCGACGATTGGGCCGGCGTGGATGCCGATGCTCACCGCCTCGAGGGGCGGGAGGGAGGCGGCCGCGAGGTCGTCGCGGAGTCCGGGGAGCTCGGCCTGGAAGTCGAGGGCGCAGGCGACGGCGCGCTCCGAGGCGTCCTTCTCGCCGAGGAGGCCGAAGACGAGGATGACCGTGTCGCCCGTGATGCCGGCGAGCCGGCCGCGGTGGCGCTCGGCCATCGTGGCCCAGAGGGCGTAGTAGCGGTTGAGGATGTCCACCGCGCGGGCGGGCGAAACGCGCTCCGCCAGCGAAGAGAAGTTGAGGACGTCGGCGGAGAGGACCGTGACGCCGATCGCCTGGGCCTGGGGCGCCTCGCCCGCCGGGACGGGGCCGACGAGCCGCGCCTCGCCGAAGAGCTTCGCGATGCGGGTGCGCAGGGACAGCACCGTAACCTTGTTCGCGAGGAGCATGAAGCCGAAGGTGGCGGCGCCGAAGGCGAAGAAGCCGTGCTGGGGCGATTCGAGGAAGCGCATGAAGGCCGGCGGGAAGGCCCGGATGTCCAGGGCGGCGGCGTACTCCTCGAGGGATATGCGGCCCGACGCGAGCCTGCCGGCGAGGCCGAGGCGGTGGTCGAGGTAAAAGTAGAAGAACACGAAGACGAGGACGGCTCCCAGGGCGAGGAGGGTCTCGGCGAAGCGCTTGATCCAGCGGCCGCGCGCCGCGAGGGCCAGGGCCTGGAAAAGCCCCACGTAGAGGGCCGCCGCCCAGAGGAAGGCGTTGGCCATTTCGAAGGGATCGAAGCTGCCGGCCAGGACGCGCACCAGGGCGTAGCCGCCGGGCGTGATGAAGGAAAAGAGGAAGCGCAGGACGGGACGATGGCCCTGGCCGACGAGGAGGAGGATCTGGATGAGGAGGAAGCCGGTTACTATGAGGAGAGCCGGCGCGCCGAGGGAGTCGGCCGAAGGCGTGAGGAAGAGCATGAGGATGAAGAAAACGACGAACTGGCTCGAGTAGAGGAAGAACTCTTCGAAGAAGCGCTTCATCATGAAACGCATGGGGCCTCCTGCGGCTCGGTCATCGGCCCATAATATACTTCTTGCGCCGCCCTGCAAAGCCGTCGCTTGGGCGGGAACGATTTCGTGAATAATCTCCCTTGACGGCCGTTGACTCGAGGATACAATAGTTGCCATCCCTTCATAAAAGCCATCAAGGAGGCAACATGAAGAAGCTTACCAAGGTCGCGGCGCTCCTGCTCGCCCTGACCCTCTTCTTCGCCGGCGCGGACGCGTTCGCCCAGGCGAAGGCCAAGTTCCACATCGGCATCATGACCGGTACCGTTTCGCAGTCCGAGGACGACCTCCGCGGCGCCGAGCGGCTCATCTCCATGTACGGCGACGCGAAGTCCGGCGGCATGATCCAGCACATCACCTACCCGAACGACTTCATGGCCCAGCAGGAGACCGTCATCTCCCAGATCGTCTCCCTCGCCGACGATCCCCTCATGAAGGCGATCATCGTCAACGAGGCGATCCCCGGCACCTCCGAGGCCTACAAGCGCGTCCGCGCCAAGCGCCCCGACATCCTCCTCCTCGCCGGCGAGCCCCACGAGGATCCCCTCGTCATCCAGAGCGCCGCCGACCTCGCCGTCAGCGCCGACTGGATCTCCCGCGGCTACACGATCATCTGGGCCGCCAAGCAGCTCGGCGCCAAGACCTTCGTGCACATCTCCTTCCCCCGCCACATGAGCTATGAGACCCTCGGCCTCCGCCGCAACATCATGGAAGTCGCGTGCAAGGACCTCGGCCTCAAGTTCGCCTTCGAGACCGCTCCCGACCCGACCACCGACGTCGGCGTCGCCGGCGCCCAGCAGTTCATCCTCGAGAAGGTTCCGCAGTGGGTCGAGAAGTACGGCAAGGACACCGCCTTCTTCTGCACCAACAACGCGCACACCGATCCCCTCCTCAAGCAGGTCGCCAAGTACGGCGCCATCTTCGTCGAGCCCGATCTTCCCTCTCCCCTCATGGGCTTCCCCGGCGCCTTCTGCGTCGACCTCACCAAGGAAAAGGGCGACTGGCCGGCCATCATGAAGAAGGTCGAGGCCGCGGTCGTGGCCGCCGGCGGCAAGGGCCGCATGGGCACCTGGGCCTACTCCATCAGCTACACCAACAGCGCCGGCCTCGGCGAGTTCGCGAAGAACGTCATCGAGGGCAAGGCGAAGAAGGACAGCATGAAGGACCTCTTCGCGGCCTACGGCAAGTTCACCCCCGGCGCCAAGTGGAACGGCGCGCCCGCGATCGACAACGCCACCGGCGTCCGCGCGAAGAACCAGTTCCTCATCTACCAGGACACCTACATCTTCGGAAAGGGCTACCTCCCGACGACCTCCCAGAAGGTCCCGGAGAAGTACTACCAGGTCAAGTTCTCCAAGTAAGTCGCCAGACCTAC
>JAEUJG010000533.1 GCA_016794765.1 Spirochaetaceae bacterium
ACCGCGCCCTTGCCCACCAGACGATGCTGGTTGCGGCCGCCTCCACGGGCGCCAACGTGTTGGCGAAGATCGTCCTGCCGAGCGGCCGCGCGGCCGTCTCCCTCCTGCCGGCCCTGGACTGGGTCGCCAAGGCGCCCGAGGGCGAGCGCCGCCGGGTGCTCTGCGTCCTGCCGGATCGCGCCGGCGCCGAAAGGACGGCCTCCGTGGCCCGCGCCCTGGGCGGCGGCATCGGCCTCAAGACCTGCGTCGTGACGCCGCCCGAGGAGGGCGAAGGCGCCGCCACCGGTCCCGCGGCCGCGCCCGTCCTGGAAGGCGATCCCGGCGCCGGGCTCGTCGCCGGCATGCCCGAGTCCCTCCTCCA
Source organism: Spirochaetaceae bacterium (assembly GCA_016794765.1). Lineage (GTDB taxonomy): Bacteria > Spirochaetota > Spirochaetia > Treponematales > Rectinemataceae > JAEUJG01. The sequence continues at coordinate 362 of JAEUJG010000533.1, forward strand.
CGCGGCGGAGGCCGGGCTCTTCGGCCTCAAGGACTTCGGCTACCTCGTGGTGGACGGCGCCGAGCGCGTCGCCGACCTGCCCTCGGAACTCCTGCACCGCTTTTCCTCCTCCCTCCTGCCGCCCTGGGAGCGCAAGACCATCGTCGCCTGCGCCAAGGTGACGGTGAAGGCGAAGAACCTCGCCTGGGACCTCTCCGACAACCCGGTGGAGATCCACATCGAGGAGGAGGTAGCCAAGGCCCAGGGCCTGCCGAGCGAGACCTGGCACATCGCGGCGGAGGACAAGCTGCGTTTCCTCCTCGGCCTCCTCCGGCGCGAGCGCCCCGCCCGCACCTGCGTCTTCTGCGACCTCAAGGGCAACGCCGAGGAGGCCGCCCTGCGCCTCCGCGAGAACGGCATCAAGACGGACTACATCCTCGGCGCCCTTTCGCCGGAGAAGAAGTTTGCCATCCTCGAACAGGTCCGGGAGGAGGCCGGCTCCGTCCTCGTCCTCACCGACGAGGGCGCCGAAGGCCTCGTGGCCGGCGATTTTTCCCTCCTCGTCAATTTCGACATACCCCTGGAGCCCGAGTACTACGTCCGCCGCCTGGAGCTCCTGGACCGGACCGCTCCGGGCGCCCGTCTCGTCAACCTGGCCTGCGACCGCTACGTCTACGGCCTTCCCGCCGTGGAGCGCTACATCGACCAGAAGCTCGACGCCAAGCCGGTCGATCCCTCCCTCCTCGACGCGGAGGACGCGAGCGCCGGCCTTGTTTTCGAGCGGCCGCGCATGGACCGCGAGGAGCCCCGCGGAGGCTCCGGCGGCGGTTCCCGCGCCGGCCGGCTCGTCTCCGCCGAGGATTCCCGCCGCCGGCCCGCCGGTGAAGGCAACCGCGACCGCGGTCGCGGCGAGGGCCGCCGCGGCGAAGGCCGAAGGGATGCGGGGCGCGGCGAGGGCGCCGGCCAGGTCTCCGGCGGGGACAACCGCGGAAACCGCGCGCCGCGCGGCGACCGGACCGAGCGAAACGACCGGAACGATCGCGGCGATCGCTATGACCGCTACGATCGCGGCGACCGGAGCCCCGACATCAGGCGCAGCATCGCCGACGCGACGGGCGGATCCCTCGACATCGAGGGACCGGGCGGCCTCGGCGAGGGTCGGCCCGAGGCGGCGCCGCCCCGCGAGCGGCGGCGCGAAGGCGAGGGCCGCGGACAGGGGCGCGCCGCCGGCGGCGACCGTCAGCGCGGCAAGGGCGAAGGCCGGCGCCAAGGTTCCGGATCCGGCCGTTCCGGCCCGGGCGGGCAGGGCGGCGGCTCCCAGGGCGGCCGTGCCGGCCATCGGGGCGGCAAGGGCCAGGGCAGGGGCGCGCCGGTCGCCGGCCCCGCTCCCACGGCGGGCCGCGGCTCGGGCAATCCCTACGACCTTCCGATGGAAGAGCGCATGAAGCTCTATCGGGAAAAATACGGCAGCAAGGGCGGTCCCGTTGAAGGCGACCAGGGCCGCGGTCGACCGGGCCGCGCCGCTTCTCCCGAAGGCCGCGCCGGGAATTCCGGCAAACGAGCAAACGACAGGCCTCAGGGCCGGAACGAGGAGCAGGGCGGCCGCAAGGTCGGACAGCGCCCCGGGCAAGCCCGGGACCGGCGGTCCGAGGAGCGGCAGAATCGTCCCGGAAAGGGCTCGGCCAAGCCGCAGGCTCCGGCGCCGGCGCAAAAGAGCCAGGCGAAGCCCGGCGAGAGCGGCGCCTCCAAGAAACCGGGCCTGCTCGGACGCATTTTCGGAGCCTTCTCCAAAAAAGACTGACAAGCGATCAAGGAAAGCGTGGAGGGCCGCGGAAGCGGTCCTCTTTTTTTTTCGAATTTCAGCCTACAGTGTAGAAATACTGAGGCTGGGTGATAGTATATAGTGTATGACATGGCTCGCGGTCGTTCTCGCAGCTTGTCTCGATTCTGCCGCAAGCCGGAATCGTAGAGTATTTCCAGCAAGGAGAAGAACATGCATACTGCGCATAAAACGCTTGTAGCTATCGCCCTGACAACCGCCCTTGTGTCCGGTTGCAGCTTTGGCCGCGGTCAGGGGACTGTCAATCTTGGCTTTGAAGGCACGAACAGCGGCGTCCTAGCCCGGTCGGTCAATGTGGCCGGCGCCCGAGCCGTGACGCCGACCAAGGAAATCAAGTTCCCCAACGGCGACATGCTTACACTCGGGACCGCGAGCGTCGGCATCAAGGAGATCGAGTTCGAGATTGATCTCGACGCGCTTCCCGAGAGCGAAAAGGAGGCCTTCGCGACCGACGAATGGGAGTTCGTGGGACCCTACCGGATCGACCTCCTCGCCGGCTCGATTACT
>JAEUJG010000247.1 GCA_016794765.1 Spirochaetaceae bacterium
TATTATGTCTATGTTTATAATTTAGTATCGAGAGCCCGAGGCGGTAATGATATTTTCCTAGGGCATTTTCCCGACGCGAAGGCACTCTAGCAGAGTGCCTTCGATCAAGATACTACCCCTCCCGGCCCGCGGCTACTTGGCCAAGCCGAAAAGCACGCCGCCGATCATCGCGACCAGGGCGCCAAGCAGGACACGGCGCGCCGCAGGACTGCCCGGCGCCTGCTCCTTGAAGACAAAGATGCCGATGCAGGCGGAAAGCCCGAGGTTGAGCTGGGCGATGGCAAAGCCCCGTCCCGTGCCGATCGCCGCGCCGAGGAGAAGCATCCCGTAATTGCCGAGGGCCCAGAGCGCCCCGGAAAGCCCGGCCCGGAGATAGTCCGCCGGCCGCGCGAGGAGGGGCGCCGCCTTGCCGCCGAAAAACAGTGCCAGGAGGAGGGCGCCCGAGGCCATGCCGGCGGCCAGGGGCAGGCTGGCGCTCCACAGGGAGAGGCCGGAGGCGCTGACCGGGATGAAGTAGGATCCCCAGAGAACGCCGGCGACGGCGGCGCCGAGCACGCCGCCGCGGGAGGCCTTCCGGTCGGCGCCCGCCCCCCTGGCCGACATGACAAGGACGCCGGCGACGAGGATGAGGAGGGCCAGGCCGGTCAGGACCAGGCTCGTCGCGGACAGTCCGGCGAGCTCGCCGAAGAGGAGGGCGCCCCAGGCGAGGCCGACGAAGATGTTGATGCAGACCCAGATGCCCACGGCGCGCGCCAGGCCGATGCGCTCGATGGCCGCGAAGGCGAAGAGGCCGGAGATCGACCAGACCACGCCGCCGGCGAAGGGCGCCCAGAAGGCGCCGGGCGGCAGGGATCCTCCCGTCAGGGCAAAGACCGCGGCGGCGACCGCCAGGTTCGCGAGGGTCGCGTACAGGAGCTTGGCCTGGGAATTGGCGGAGCGGACGTCGCGGGCGACCGCCGCCCAGCTCCCCCAACCGACGATCGTCGCCACGGCGTACAGGATGGTCATTCGGATTCCTTTCCGGCCCGCGCGGGCCTAGGACTGATAGAGCTCGAGGGGCAGGCCGTCGGGATCGGCGAAGAAGGTGAAGGCCTTGCCGGTCAGGGCGTCGATCCGGATCGGCTCGACGGCGACGCCGCGGGATTCAAGGAGGGCGGCGGCCGCGGCCACGTCGTCCACGACAAAGGCCAGGTGGCGGAGGCCCCGTGCCTCGGGACGGTCCGGCCTGGACGGCGCGCCCGGAAAGGAGAACAGCTCCAGGCGGTCGCCGTCCTGAGTCTCCAGGTCGAGCTTCCAGGAGTCGCGCTCGGCCCTATAGGTTTCCGCGATGACGCGGAGGCCGAGGGTTTCCGTGTAGAAGCGCTTGGAGGCGGAATAGTCGCCGGCGATGAGGGCGACGTGGTGAAAGCGCCGCCAGGGCGGGGCGGCCAAATTGTTGCTGCTCATGGAGGAGAGAAGTATACGCCCCGCCGCGCGGGAGCCTCAATGGGGCGGCGCCGTCCGGGCCCCTCGCGCCAATGAAAAAGCCGCCCCCCGGAGCGGGGAGCGGCCTTCGTCAAGACGGGGGGAACCGCGGGCGCCCGGGCGTCCGCGGCGGCGCGCGTCAGGGAAGCTTGGCGACGATGTCCTTGAGGTAGGGCTTCTTGACGAAATCCTTCTCGAGGCCGGCGGCGCGGGCCTTGTTCACGTAGGACTTGTCCTGGAAGAAGTACTTGTAGTTCGTGTGCACGTCGTAGGTGCCGGACATGAGGGCGAAGGCGTCCTCCGTCATGACGAGCTCCTCGTCGGTGGGGATCACGTAGACCTTCACCTTGGAGCCGGGGCCGGTGATGTCCAGCTCCGCGTTGCGGCACTTGGCGAGCTCGTTCTTCTTCTCGTCGATGACGATGCCGAGGTTCTCGAGGCCGGCGGTCGCGAGCTTGCGGGTGACGGGACCCATCTCGCCGACGCCGGCGGTGAAGACGAGGGCGTCCACGCGGCCGAGGGCGGCGCAGTAGGCGCCGATGTACTTCTTGATCCGGTAGGACTCGATCTCCTGCGCCAGGATCGCGATCTTGTCGCCCTTCTCGGCGGCCTGCTCGATGTCGCGGCGGTCGGACCACTTGCCGGTCACGCCGAGGACGCCGGATTCCTTGTTGAGCTTCTTCTCGACGTCGCCGGCGTGGAGGCCCGCCTTGCGCATCAGGTGGAAGATGATGCCGGGGTCGATGTCGCCGGAGCGGGTGCCCATGACGAGGCCCTCGAGGGGGGTGAGGCCCATGGAGGTGTCGAAGGAGCAGCCGTTCTTGACGGCGTTGATGGAGGAGCCGTTGCCGATGTGGGCGATGACGAGGTTCGTGTCGAAGGGGTCCCGGCCGAGGAGGACGGCGGCGCGCTTGGTGTTGTAGAGGAAGCTCGTGCCGTGGAAGCCGTAGCGGCGGACCATGTACTTCTCCTCCCACTCGCGGGGGACGGCGTAGGTGTAGGCCTCGGGGGGCATGGTCTGGTGCCAGGCGGTGTCCATGATGGCGCAGTGGGGCACGCCGGGGAGGACGGCCTTGGCGGCCTCGACGCCCGTGAGGTTCGCGGGGTTGTGGAGGGGCGCGAGGTCGTTGAGGTCGCGGAAGGCGGCCAGGAAGTCGTCGTCGATGATGGAGGACTTCGCGAAGCGGGAGCCGCCGTGGACCATGCGGTGGCCGACGGCCTTGATCACGCTCATGTCCCGGATGACGCCGGTCTCGGGGTGGGTGATCGTCTGGAGGATGAGCTCCACGGCGACCGTGTGGTTCGGGCACTCGTGGTTGGCGACGTAGTCGGCCTTGCCGCGGGCCTTGTGGGTGATGGAGGCGCCGCCGAGGGTGACCCGCTCGACGATGCCGGTGGCGAGGACGTCTTTGTCGTCCCAATCGTATACCTGGTATTTGACCGAAGAACTCCCGCAATTGAGCGTGAGGATGACCATGATAGCTCCTTAGGTGGCGGTTGTTGCATTGTAGCATCCTCCGGAGCTTTGGACAATCGCGGCGCGCCCGCGCCGCGCTCGGGGGCGCCCGTGCGCGGCCATTGACAGCCGGGAGCGGGCCCCGCTATATTACTTCGCATGCAAAACTTTCGCATGGAAAGCGAATCCGGGCCTTCGCCGACCAATCGCGACCGTTCGGGCTTCCGGATCGCCCTCCTCGTCCGCGAGATCAACGCCCTCGTCAACGCGACCATCACCGAGGAACTCGCCTCCAGCGGCCTCACCCTGCCGCAGATCACGGCGATGCGCCTCCTCTCCCACTCGGGCGGGCTGACCATGTCGGAGCTCGGCCGCGAGATGAACGCGAGCCCCTCGACCATTGCGGGCATCGTGGACCGGCTCGAGGCGGCCGGCATCGTCGCGCGCCGCCGGGACGAAGAAGACCGGAGGGTCGTCCACGTCGGCTTCACCGAAATGGGTTCCTCCAAGGCCGTCAAGGCGAGGTCCGTCGTCGACGGCTGCTTCGCCAAGGCCTTTTGCGCGATAGGAGACTCGGAATTGTCCAGGATCGAGGCCGGACTCGATGCCATCGTCCATTCGCTCCGCGGCCCCGGCTGCGCGGACGCTTCCCCCAAGGAGTAAATCGCATGCTCGTGTTCGCCATCGTCTTCATCACCGCCGCCCTCGTCTTCTACACCGCCGGCGTCTGGTCCGAAAAAAAGTCCGGCGTCCTCAAAACCTGGCACCTCGTCCTCTTCTGGCTCGGCTTCGTCTGCGACACGACGGGCACCACCCTGATGGGCCAGCTCTCCGGCGCCGGCTTCAAGTTCAACCTCCACGGCATCACCGGCGCCCTGGCCATCCTCCTCATGCTCTTCCACGCCGTGTGGGGCACCATCGTGATCCGGAAGAAGGACCCCAAGGCCCTCGCGAACTTCCACAAGCTCAGCATCGGCGTCTGGGCCTTCTGGCTCATCCCCTACATCGTCGGCATCATCGTCGGCATGGGCTTCCGCGGCTAAAGGCTCCGGCGCGCCCCGCAGGCTCCCGACGGCGGGGGCCGCCGAAAAGAAAACGCATCGCGGCGACCGCGATGCGTTTTTTTTGTCCCGGGCGAACGGGGGACGGGCCGCGGCCGGGGCGTGGGAACCGGCCGCGGCGCTCCCCGGAGCGGATTACTCCTCGGGCGCCGTCTCGATGGATCCGAGGATGAAGTCGGCCGTCGTGTCCGGTTCGAGGGAGGCCTCGTCGGCCGCCAGGATCGCGAAAGCCTGGATCGAGCCCTTGGACACGAAGAAGCGCACGCGCAGGGCGGCCTTTTGTCCCTCGGCGCGGGTCGCCGTGCCGCGGTAGTCGGCGTTCCAGAAGCCGCCCGCCTCGTAGGGCTCGCCCTCCGGCTTGGCCGCGACGGCCAGGCCGGCCTCGTCCTTGAGGAGCTTCACCCAGGCAGCGTAGGCGTCGGCGAAGAGCTTCTTGCCCTGCTTGGCCGGATCGACCTTCGCGGGCACCGGCATGACCTTGGCGTACAGGGCCAAGACGTCCTCGGTGGAGGCGTAGAGGGCCAGGCGTTCGGAGCCCTCGCCTTCGCTGTCGAGCTCCCAATCCCAGGGATAGGAGAAGGCGAAGCCCTGCTCGTAGTGGACATAGTAGGCCGGCCCCTCGTCCTCGCCGTAGCCCTCGTCGCCCGCGTAGGCGCCCACGGAATTCTCCGCCCAGTCCTCGCCGAAGCTGTTGCCCTCGAAGGTGCACGCGTCGGTGAAGGGGAAGATCTCCGTGCCGAGGAAATACTCGAACTCGTTGTTCCGGAAGACGCAATCCGAGAAGCCGACTTCCTCGACGTAGCCCTCCTCGGCGTAGAGCTCCACGAAATTGCCGCCGGAATTCGCGTCGAAGGTCGTGCCGACGATCCGGATCGACTCGGATTCCTCGAGGTAGACGAGGGGATAGCCCTGGTTGTCGCGGATGTTCGAGGCGGAAAGCTCGAGGTCCTTCGTGTAGCCGGCGTAGAGGGCGCCCGACTCGGCGTTCTCGATCCGGGCGCGCTTCAGCGTGACGCCTTCGCACTCCCAAAGCTCGAGGGGGTAGCCGGAGCGGCCTAGGAAGGAGCAGCGGTCGAGGAGGAGCTTCTTCACGCCCTCGACGTAGACCGTGCCCGCGGAGACCTCGACGTCATCGGCGACCTGGCGGACGAAGGCGACATTGTCGATGCTGATCCCCGAACCGCCGTAGATGCCGAGAAGGTAGGATTCCCCGGACTCGGAAACGAGGCGGACGCCGTCGGCGCCGCGGATCGTCAGGTTCTCGAGGTTGGAAAGGGCCAACTCCTTGCTGCCGTCCTCGGCCTCGTTCCAGGAGACGTAGTCGCTCGTGACGTCGTAGGCCGTCGCGAGCTTGTAGTCGCCCTTCTTGAGGACGAGGATGCGGTTGGGGCCGATCGCTTTCAGGAGCTCCTTGGCGTTGGCGACCTGGAAGCTCTTCTGGGACTGCCCGAAGGCGGCGGGAAGGGCGCCCGCCAAAAAGGCGAGCAAGAGGAAAAGGCCGGCCGGCCTGGCCGAACCTCGGATACGCGTCATGGGGAAACCTCCTTAAGGGGGAACGGGAAACACTACTACCAGTCTAGCGCTTTCGGCGGCGATTACCAGAAAGAAAGCTCGTTCGGGCCCGCGCTTGCGTCCGGAAGCCGATGCGCTATACTACCCTATCGCGCATCGTCCCGGAAGGAGTGTCAGGTGATCAGGCTGCCCATCGTCGGCTCGAGCGGCCATTATGAGCTCGCGCCCTCCAAGATCATCGCGGTGGGGCTCAACTACCGCGAGCACGTGGCGGAGAGCCCCTCCATCCTGGCCGCCCGCGCGGCCGGCCGGGACCGGGACGGCGCCCCCGGCGCGGCGCCCGAGCTCCCCGCCCGCCCCGTCCTTTTCGTGAAGACGCCCAACGTCCTCGTCGGCGCGGGCGAGCCCATCGTGATCCCGCGGCGCTTCCTGGCCGAGGAGGAGGGCCTGGCGGCGCCGCGCACCGACTACGAGGCCGAGCTCGCCGTCGTGGTCGGCCGGCGCTGCCGCGACCTCTCCCCCGCGGAGGCGCTCGCCTGCGTCCTCGGCTACACCTGCTTCAACGACGTGAGCCAGCGCGACGTGCAGAACGCCGACCGCTCCGGCTGGTGGCGCGGCAAGAGCTTCGACGGCTTCGGCCCCGTCGGCCCCGCCCTCCTGCCGGCGGCGCTGTGTCCCGACCCCCAGGAGCTGACGATCGAGTGCCGCCTGAACGGCCGCGTGGTCCAGCGCTCCGGCGCGGCGGCGATGATCTTCACCGTGGCGGAGATCCTGTCCTATATTTCGCGCAACCTGACCCTGGAGCCCGGCGACCTCGTCGCGACGGGCACCCCGAGCGGCGTCGGCCCGCTCGCGGACGGCGACCTCGTCGAGGTCGAGATAGGCGGCATCGGGGTCCTGGCGAACCCCGTCCGGGAGGCATGAGCATGGAAGCGACGCGGCGGGCCGGGAGCGATCCGGCGGAACGGGCGACGGCGGAGCGCGAGATCACGAAGGCGGGGCCCCTCCTCGACGGGCGCGGGCGCCTCGCGGAGCCCGGCTGGGCCAGGCGGCTCCTCCTCGAATACGACCGCGAGGCCGTCCGCGCGCCGGCCTTCCGCATCAAGGAATGGGACTACTATTGCGTCGGCGACGGGCGCAGGGCCCTGGCCCTGACCGTGGCGGACAACGGCTACCTCGGCCTCGTCTCCGCCACCTACCTCGACCTGGAAACGCCCTTCCAGGTGACGGAGAGCCTCATGAGCGCCTTCCCCCTCGGCCGCACCGAGCTGCCGCCGAGCTCGGAGGCGGGCGTCACGGAGCTCCGGATCAAGGACGGCAGCCTCCGCTTCGAGGCCTCCGGCGGCGAGCGGCGCCTCAAGGTGCGCTGGCCCGGCTTCGGCGCCAAGGGGGACGCGATGCGCGGCCTCGAGCGCGTCGGCCCCGCGGCCGGACTCCTCGGCGGCACGGGCTTGGAGGCCGACCTCATCCTCCGCGAACTGCCGCCCCGCGAATCCATGGTGATCGCGACGCCCTTCCCCAAGGCGCCGCGCGCCTTCTACTACAACCAGAAGATCAACTGCCAGACCGCGGAGGGCGACTGCCGCGTCGGCGGCCTCAGGGTCGCCTTCGACCCGAAAACCGACGCCGCCGTCCTCGACTGGGGCCGCGGCGTCTGGACCTACGCGAACACCTGGTACTGGGCCTCCGCGAGCGGGCAGCTCCCCGGCGGGGGCGGCGCGGACGCGAGGGGCGGCGACGACGGCGCGGGCGAGGCCTTCGGCTTCAACCTCGGCTGCGGCTTCGGCGACACGAGCGCCGCGACGGAAAACATGGTCTTCCACCAGGGGCGGGCCCACAAGATCGGCCGCCTCGACTTCGAGCTCGACCACGGCGACCTCATGAAGCCCTGGCGCGCCGTCTCCGAGGACGGCCGACTCGACCTCACGATGACGCCCGTCATCGACCGCGCCGCGGAGACCGACCTCGGCCTCATCGCCTCCATCCAACACCAGGTCTTCGGCCGCTGGTCGGGCTTCGCCGTGCTCGACGACGGCCGGCGCTTCGAGATCCGGGACTTCCCCGGCTTCGCGGAGAAGGTCAGGAACCGCTGGTAGACGCCGGCTCCGTCGCCGCTCCGTCCCTGGCCGCGGGCAGGCCGGCCTCCATGAGGCGCCGGCGCCCGAGGGCCAGGAAGCCCTGGAGCAGCAGGGCGGCCCCCGTCGCCAGGAGGATCCACTCGATGCGGACCGCGTCCGCCAGGGGACCGAAGAAGAGCATCGCCAGGGGCATGAGCGAGGTCGAGAGCATCGAGAGAAGGCCGAAGACCCGCCCGAGATAGTCGTCCGCGACGTGCTCCTGGAGCATCACCGCGGCGGGCGTGTTGAAGAAGGGCATGCCCACGCCGAAGACCAGCATGATCCCGAGGTAGAGCCAGAAGGGCGGCGCCAAGCCCAGGGCCACGGTGCAAATCCCCATCATCAGGGTGGACAGGACGATGGTCCGCATGCGGTTCCGGAAACCGCCCCAGGCAGCCAGGAAGGCCCCGCCGCCCATCATGCCGAGGGAGAAGGCGATCTCGATCGCCGTCAGGCGCCAGACCTCGGGACCGTAGCTCCTCGTCGCCTGCAGGGGCGTGAGGAAGGCCACCGGGGCCACCAGGAAATACAGGAAGCCGAGAAAGAGGAAAAAGCTCAGGAGATAGCGGTGATCGCGCACGTAGCGCAAGCCCAGCCGGAAGTCCTCGAGGTGGCTGGCCCCGGCCGACTCGGGCGCCCGCTCCCGGGCGGGAACCCGCAGGAAGAGGGACAGCGCCGCTATCGCGACCGCCGCCGTGCCCACGTCGATGAAGAAGATCGTCACGATGGACGAGAGCGAGAGGAGGGCCCCGGAAAGGATGGGCGAAACGAGCATGATCGTCGACTGGATCGTGCCGTTGACGCCGCTCACGCGCATGAGCTTGTCCTCGGGCACGAACTGCGGCAGGATGGCGCCGACCGCCGGCCCCTGCACCGCCTGCCCGACGGCCCGGATCGCCGCCGCGACGAAGAAGAGCCAGATCTCCGTCCGGCCCGCCAGGAAGAAAAGGGCCAGCACGAGGGTGACGAGGGCGATGCCCGCGTCCGCCAGGATGATGAGGCGCTTGCGGTCGTAACGGTCGGCCCAGACCCCGCCGAAGGGCGAGAGGAGGAAGGTCGGCACGAAGCCCGCGACGATGTAGAGCGTCATCATCGCGCCCGACTTGGTCGCCAGGGTGACGTGCCACATCAGGGCGTACTGCACGAGGGAGGAGCCGAGGAGGGAGATCGTCTGGCTGGCCAGGAAGATCGCGGCGTCGCGCCGCCACCGGGGCCTGTCGGTTTGGTCCATACCGGGAAGATACGGGGGAAGGGGGCCCTTCGGCTAGCGGCGCGGCTCCTATGCCGCCGCGCCGCCCCTAATATTCGTAGCGGTAGCCGAGCTCCAGGACGAAGGCGAAGTCGAGACCCTGGTATTCGCGGAAGCCGAAGTAGCGGTGGGCGGCGATGCTCGAGGGCGTCCAGTCGACGCTGGATTTGAAGCCCGCCCCGAGAGTGAGCTTGGACCAGGCATCCAGTCCCCAGCGGAGCCTGAGCGCCCCGGCCATGTCGAAGGCGTCCGAGCCCCAGCCGCCGGAGGCGACGGTCGAGGATGCGGCGACCGCGCCGAGGGCCCGGCCGATCCGGAACTCGAAGCCGAACTCCTCCAGGTAGCGGTAGAGGGGAGGCCGCCAGCCGAGAAAGAGCCGCTGCTCGAAACGCCAGCCGTTCAGGTTCATCCCCGCGTCGCCGCGAAAAGCCCAGGCCTCCAAGGGCCCCGCCGCGTCCAAGGCCCGGTACTCGACGCGGGGCTCGGCCTCGACAAGCAGACGATGCCAGGGATTCAGCGTGAAGTACTCGAGGCTCAAGGTGGCCAGCACGGAGCCCCAGGCCCCGAAGCGTTTGGCCGCGAAAGGCGCGAGTTCGCGCGGACCCTCCGCGTCCGAGGCGGGATTGATCGCGAGACCCGCGAGCCTCGTCGCGCCGATCCCGGCCGCCCACCCGGAGGCCAGGCTCGCGCCTCCCCGCAGCTTGAGGCAAGCCAAGGGCTCCAGCTGGACGGAGCCGGAGAGCTCCAAGGTCGTGGCGCGGAGCTCGGTGGACAGGCCGAACCGCAGGTAGTTCCCGTCAACGAGGATGCCCCTGCCAAAGCGGAAAAAGGGCAGGGCAAGCGCGGC
>JAEUJG010000577.1 GCA_016794765.1 Spirochaetaceae bacterium
AGAAGGACAGGCCTTGAGCCTCCTCGACGATTCGGGCGTGCCCCTCGTCTTCCGCTTGCCCGCGGAGGATCTTTACGGCATCGCCCCGGAGCGTTACGCCGCCCGCGTCGCCGAACTCTCCGCCCTCTTGCGGAGCGACGAGGCCAGCCGCGGCGCCGGCATCGTCCGCAGCCTCCACGGCGCGGCCGTCCATCGGCCGGTGCGGAAGGGCGACCGCTTCTCGATCTGGATCGAGCAGACCGGCGGGCTGACGATCAAGGACGCCTTCGTCTTTTAAGCTTTTCCGGCGCGCGTGGACCCTTGCGATCCGCGGCCGGGGCGTCGATACTTGAGCCATGAGTCGCGCCTTTTGCCTGCTCGCGCTCACCCTTGCCTGTCTCGCCCTCGCTTTGCCCGCCGTCGCGGAACGTTTCGTCTTCAGCTCCCTTGAGGTCTTTCCCCGATCCGCGCCCGACGGTTCCGGCTTCGAGGACCGAATCCTGGCCGAGGCGATGCGTCGGCTCGGGCACGACTTCGAGCTCGTCCGCATTCCCTCCGAGCGTGCCCTCGTCTCGCTGGACCAGGGCCTGATCGACGGGGAGTACGTGAGGATCGCCGGCCTCGGGACAACCTACCCGTCGATCGTGATGGTGGCCGAACCCATAGCGAAAATGGAATTCGTCGCCATCACCCTGTCCCCCTCCCTCCCCATCGATTCCTGGAAGGATCTCGAGGGGCTTCGCCTCGGCGTCATCCGCGGCTGGAAGATCGTTGAGGATAAGACGCGGGGCTTCCCCAAGCTCCAGCCGATGCGCGACGAGGCGGGCCTGTTCGACATGCTGGCCTACGGTCGGGTCGACGCGATCGTCTACGAGCGGCTCGAGGGTACCCGCCAGCTTTCCAAGCCCGGCGCGCCCGCCGGGATGCGGATGGGCAAGACCTTGGAGTTCAGGGACATGTACCTGTATCTCTCCGGCCGCCGCGCCTCCCTGGCCGCCCCCCTCGCCGCCGAGCTCCGCGAGCTCCGGAGCGAGGGCTTCATCGACAAGGTCACCGACGAAGTGACGGCCGCCGCCTTCAAATGACCTCCGCAAGCGCCGGCGCGAGCCTCAAGCGCCGGTTGTCGGGCCTCATCCTCGCGACCGGCCTGGTCGCCGCCGGCATGGCTTCCCTCGTCCACGCGCTCGTCGCCTATCGATCTGAAACCCTGCGCCTCGGTCACGAACTCGATCGTGCGGCCCTGCTCTACGGTCCGGCGGTCACGGAGGCGCTTTGGGTCTTCGACGAAAGCCTGGTCCGGGCCCTCCTCGGCGGCATGGTGCGCTCCCCCGAGCTCGCCTGGGCGGCGGTCGCCGAGGAAAAGGGTATCGTGGCGGAGGAGGGGGAGCGTCCCGCCTCGGAGCGCTGGCTGCGCCGCGTTCCCCTGTCCCGCGAGCTGCGCGGGGTCGAGCAAAAGCTCGGCGAGCTCCTCCTCGCCGGGGACGAGGCGGCGCCCCCGCGCGCCGCCGTCGATTCCCTCCTCGTGACGCTGCCCGTCTCCCTCGGCGTGCTTTTTTTCCTGGCCTTGACCATCCTGGGCTTCCTGTCCCGGCAGGTCTCGAGGCCCCTCGCGGAGGCGGTCGCCCATCTCGAGGCCTTCGACCTCGAAAAGGGCGGCGGGGAACTCGCCCTCGGCCGCCGACGCTACGGCGACGAGCTCGACATCCTCGTCGAGTCCTTCAACGAACTCGGCGCGCGGCTGCGCTCCGCCTACCGGACGCGGCTCGAGGCGGAAGCCTCCCTCGAAAGGGTCCTGGCCGAGCGCGAGGTGCTCGTGAAAGAGCTTTACCACCGGACGCGGAACAACATGCAGGTCCTCATCTCCCTCCTCGCCCTCGAAAAGGCCGGACTCTCCGACGAGGCCGCGATCGCCGCCTTCGAGTCGATCGAGGGGCGCATCGCCTCCATGTCCCTCGTCCACCGGCTTCTCTACGAGTCCCGCGACCTCGTGGCCCTCGATCTCGCCGACTACGTGCGCGAGCGCGGCGAGGAGGCGGCGCGGCGCGCGGAGACGCAGGGCCGCTCGGCCCGCCTCCGGTTCGACCTGGAGAGCATAGAGACCTCGGTCGACATCGCCATTCCTTTCGGCCTCGTCCTCGGCGAGCTCCTCGACGAGGCCTTCAGGAACTTGGGGCAAGGCGGGCGCGGCCTCGTGCGCGTATCGCTGTCGCGGCTCGGCGACGAAGGCGCCGAACTGGTCGTGGAGCGCCCGGGCGGCGGGGGGCAAGGCGGGGAGACCGGCGGGGTTGGGGGAGGCGATGCGGCCGGCGACGTGGCCGGTGCCGCGGCCGGCGGCTTCGGGTCCGAAATCGTCGCGGCCCTCGTCGCCGAACAGCTCCACGGCCGGCTCTCGCGCGAAACGGCCGGCGAGGGCGGCTTCCGGAGCCGCGTCGGCTTTTCCCTCGTCCAGTACGAACCGCGCCTCTGAGCCCCGGCCGCCTTCTTCCGGAAGGCGCGCCTTGCATCGGAGGCCTTCCGCAGGCTAGACTGCGATTTCACTCCAATACCGCCAAGGAGCCAGAGAATCCCATGGTCGAAGCCAAGGCAGCCTGGAAAGCCATAGTCGCCCGCGCCCTCGCGGCCTACATCGCCGAAAAGGGCGCCCCCGTAGAAGCGCCCGCGGCAAGCGCCGTCGTCCTCGAGCGGCCGCCCAAGCCCGAGCTCGGCGATTTCGGCTTTCCCATGTTCCCCTACGCCAAGCTGCTCCGCGCGGCGCCTCCCGCCGTCGCGGCGGCCCTCGCGGCCCTGATCGCCAAGGACCCGGAGGCGGCCGGCCTCGGCGAGGCCAAGGCCGAAGGCCCCTACCTCAACGTGCGCCTCGCCCGCGCTCCGGAGACCGCCCGCATCCTCTCCGCGGTCGCCAAGCCCGGCTGGGGCGCCTCCTCCGGCCAGGCGGGCCACAAGGTCCTCGTCGAGTTCTCGAGCCCGAACACCAACAAGCCCCTCCATCTCGGCCACCTCAGGAACAACGCCCTCGGCGAGTCCCTTTCCCGGATCCTCCTCGCGGCCGGCGCCGAGGTCCGCAAGGTCAACCACCTGAACGACCGCGGCATCAACATCTGCAAGTCCATGCTCGCCTACCTCCGCTACGGCGAGGGCAAGACCCCCGCGGACGAGGGCCTCAAGGGCGACCACTTCGTCGGCAAGTACTATGTCCTCTACAACAAGCTCAAGGCGGAGGATCCGAACGCGGAGGCCGACGCGCAGGAGCTCGTGCGGCGCTGGGAGGCCGGCGATCCGGAGATCCGCGCCCTCCAGGAGAAGATGAACGCCTGGACCTTCGAGGGAGTCAAGGCGACCTACGCCCGCACCGGCGTGTCCTTCGACGCCTACGACTTCGAGACCGAAACCTACGAACAGGGCCGCGCCGAGGTCTTGAAGGGCCTCGAGCGCGGCGTGTTCTTCAAGGAAGAGGACGGCTCCGTCCAGATCGACCTCGAGGACGTCGGCCTCGACAAGAAGGTCCTCCTCCGCAAGGACGGCACGAGCATCTACATCACGCAGGACATCGGGACCGCCATCCACCGGCACGAAGGCTGGCCCTACGACCGCGTCGTCTACGTGGTCGGCAACGAGCAGGTCTACCACTTCAAGGTCCTCTTCGAGGTCCTGAAGCGCCTCGGCTTCGACTGGGCGAACGACCTTCACCACCTCTCCTACGGCATGGTGAACCTCCCCACGGGCCGGATGAAGACCCGCGAAGGCACGATCGTCGACGCGGACGACCTCGTCGACGCGGTCGCCGAGCTCGCCGCCAAGGAGATCGAGGCCAAGGGCCGCGAGGAGTCCGCCGGCGCCGTCAAGGATATCGCCGGCAAGATCGCCCTCGGTTCCCTCCACTACTTCCTGCTTCACGTCGCCCCGGTCAAGGATATCCTCTACGACCCGGCCGAGTCCCTTTCCTTCACCGGCGACACCGGCCCCTACATCCAGTACATGGGTGCCCGCGCCTCCTCCATCCTCCGCAAGCACGCGGCGGGGGAGGGCAACGCCGTCAAGGGCCGGGCCGATCCCGCCCTCCTCGCGGGCGAGGCGGACTGGGAGCTCCTGAAGCTCGTCGCCGCCCTGCCGGAGTGCGTCGACCAGGCCGCCGCCGCGATGGAGCCCTCGGTCATGGCGGGCTACGCCCACGACCTGGCGGCGGGCTTTTCCGCCTGGTATCGCGACAATCCCGTCCTGAACTGTCCCGATCCGAACCTCGCGGCCAGCCGCCTCGAGCTCGTCAAGGCGGTCAAGGCCGGCCTTGAAAAGGCGGCCGGACTCGTTTGCATCCCCTTCCTGGAGACCATGTAGGCTTCGTCGGCCCGGGAGCCGGCCTTGCCGATTGACAGTATCGCCCGTTGCGGTGTATAAGTTGACGCCCAAGTATCGAATTGATCGAGGTTACGTTATGTACGCAGTCGTTGAAATTGCCGGTAAGCAGTATCGCGCCGAGAAGGGCGCCACCCTCAGGGTCGATCGTCTCGAGGCCGAGAAGGGCGCGTCCCTCTCCCTCGACAAGGTCCTCCTCCTTTCCGGCGACACCGTGAAGGTCGGGGCCCCCTACGTCGCGGGCGCCGCCGTCAAGGCGATCGTCCAGGAAGAGATGAAGGGCGATAAGATCATCGTCTTCAAGTACAAGCCCAAGAAGGACTACCGCAGGACCCAGGGCCACCGCCAGTCCTACACCGTCCTCAAGGTCGAGGAGATCGTCGGCTGATTTCGCTCGGGTCCGGAGACGGGGCGTGATAGCGGCCAAGGCCGTGCTCGACGCCGAGGGGCGGCTGGTCCGCTTCGAGGCCGAAGGTCACGCAGGATCGGGTCCCAAGGGACGCGATCTCGTGTGCGCCGCCTTTTCCGTACTCGCGCGGAGCGCCTACGAGGCCCTCGCGGGCTTGCCCGGGGTCGAACTGGAAGGTTCGGCGCCGGATCGGGGTTCCTTGCGCTTTCGCGTGCGGAGCTTCGGCCCCGGATCGGAAGGAAGGGCGGCGGGAATCGCCGACTTCCTCCTGGCCGGAATCTCCGGTCTCGAACGGGAATATCCCGGCGAGGTCGGGCTCACGATAGAACGATATTGGAGGGAATGATATGCCACACAAGGGCGTAAACGGCCGCGACTCGAATCCGCAGCATCTCGGCGTCAAGGCCTACGGCAACGAGGTCGTCACCGCCGGTTCCATCATCGTCCGCCAGCGCGGCACGAAGATCCACCCCGGTCTCAACGTGGGCATCGGCAAGGACGATACCCTCTTCGCCCTCGTGGACGGCAGGGTCTTCTTCAAGGAGTACAAGGGTCGGAAGTACGCCGGCGTGGAAGTCCTCGCCGCCGAGCCCGCGAAGGCCTAGCGAGACGCCCTTCAAGGCTCCCGCTTCCTACGGCTCCTCGTGAAGGCCGCCCTCGGCGCGTTAGCCCGACGGCGGCTTTATTATTTCAAGCCGCGCCTCCATAAAGGCGCGCAACCTGGCAGGCTACCGTGATCAAATTCGCCGATGAGGCCACCATTTTCGTTTCTTCCGGCAAGGGAGGCGACGGTTGCGTCGCGTTCCGCCGCGAGAAGTACGTCCCCATGGGCGGCCCGGCGGGCGGAGACGGGGGAAGGGGCGGCGACGTCGTCTTCGAAGTCCGGAGGAACCTCCGGACCCTGGCCCATCTCCGCTACCAACAGCACTTCAAGGCCGAAAACGGCCACCAGGGCATGGGCAAGAACCGCTACGGCCGCAACGGCGAGGATGTCGTCGTCGCGGTGCCGCCCGGGACGATCATCAAGGACGCCGAGACGGGAGAGGTCCTCAAGGACTTCTCGACGGACGCCGGCGTCGCCGGCGCGGGCCGCCTGGGCGGCGCCAAGACCGCCGCGCGCCACGGCGACGCGCCCGGCCGCTGGGTCTTCCTGCGCGGCGGCAACGGCGGTTGGGGCAATTCCCACTACGCGACGAGCGTGAACCAGGCGCCGCGCCAGTTCCAGCCCGGCAAGCCCTCGGAGACGCGGAAGCTGCGCATCGAGCTCCAGCTCATCGCCGACATCGGCTTCGTCGGCTTCCCGAACGCGGGCAAGTCCTCCCTCCTCGACTTCTTCACGAACGCGCGGCCCAAGATCGCGCCCTATCCCTTCACGACCAAGATCCCGAACCTCGGCATGCTGACCATCCACGAGCGCGACATCGTCCTCGCGGACATCCCCGGCATCATCGAGGGCGCCAGCGAGGGCCACGGCCTCGGCATCCGCTTCCTCAAGCACATTTCCCGCACGGCCGCCCTGGCCTTCCTCGTGGACCTCTCCGACGAAAACTGGCGCGAGGCCTTCGGCATCCTCCTTGAGGAGCTCCGCGCCTTCTCCCCCGACCTGGCCGCCAAAAAGCGCCTCCTCGTCGCGACCAAGCTCGACCTTCCCGAGGCGGCGGAGCGCTACGGGGAGTTCAAGGCCGCCTTCCCGGACGAGAGCGTCTACGGCATCTCGGTCTTCTCCGGCGACGGCCTTCCCGAGCTCAAGGAGACCTTCCTGAAGCTCGTCCTCGAGAACGAGGCGGAAGCGGAGGCCAAGGCGAAGGCCGCGGCCAGCATCTTCGACGAGGTCGGCGCGGCCCCTTCGGCCGACGGGACTTCCGGAGGCGCCGAAGACCGCCCCGACGCCGACCTGGCCGACGATGACCTCTTCGGCGCGTCCGACGCCGGCAAGGGCCTCGAGGGGTGAGGATCCTTCTCCTCGGCGGGACCTTCAATCCCGTCCACTGGGGGCACCTCGTCCTCGCCGAGGAGCTCCGCGAGGAATTCGCCTACGACCGCGTCCTCCTCGTCCCCGCGGCGCGCCCTCCCCACAAGGAGGCGCTCGGCGACCCGGGCGCCGCGGACCGCCTCGCGATGCTGCGCCTCGCCTGCGACGGCAACCCCGCCTTTTCCGTCGAACCCTGCGAACTCGGGCGGCCCGGCCTCTCCTACACCGTCGACACGGTCCGGAGCCTCCCTGCGCGATATGCGATGGAGGGCAAGCCCGGGCTCGTCCTGGGCGACGACCTCGTCGCCGGCTTTCCCTCCTGGAGGGAGCCCGAGGCCTTGGCCGCCCTCGCCGACCTCATCGTCGCGCGGCGTTCCGGCCAAAGCTTCGACCTGCGCTATCCGCACCGGAAGGCCTCGAACCGCCTCATCCCGCTTTCGAGCTCGGAGATCCGCGCGCGGCTCGCCGAAGGGCGGAGCGTCCGCTACCTCCTTCCCGAGGCCGTGCGCGCCTACATCCTCGAAAAGGGCCTCTATGGCGCGCGCTAGCTTCCCCCTCTCCCCGGCCGCCCTCGCCGCGGCCCTGGAGGAGCGGCTGGACCGCGACCTTTCGCCCGGCCGCGCCGCCCACTCGCGGGGCGTCGCCGGGCTCGCGGCCGCGCTCTGCGCGAGCCACGGCCTCGACGCGGAGAAGGGCAGGGCCGCCGGACTGGCCCACGACCTCTGCAAGGAGCTGCCCCACGGGCGCCAGGCAGAGCTCGCCTCCGCCTCCGGCTACTCCCTCTCCAGCGGCTTCCTCTCGGAGAAGATCCTCCACGGCCCCGCCGCCGCGGGACTCCTCCGCGGCGAATACGGCGTGACGGACGGGGAACTCCTCGGCGCCGTGGCCTGGCACACGGTCGGACGCGTCGGGATGGGCCCCTTCGAGACCATCGTCTATTGCGCGGACAAGATCGAGCCCGGACGGCGCGACGTCGATCCCGCCTTCCGCGCGCGTTGCCTGGCCATGCCCCCCGCGGAGATGCTCCGCGCCGTCCTTGAGGACACGCTCGCCTATCTGGCCTCGATCGGCCGGGCCGTTGCGCCCGAGACCTCGCTTCTCTACAATAGCCTCCGAACGCCGGAGCGGACGACATGAAACCCTTTTCCCTCGACAGGAGCTCCATCCTCCTTTTCGTCATCATCGCCTTCGTCGCGGGCGCCTTGATCTTCCTCGGCATCTCCCTCCGCTCGGACGAGGTGGACGAGGCGGTCAAGGTGGACCGCATCCTCAACGTTCTCGTCATCGTTGAACTCGAGGGCAAGCCGGCGGCCGCGGAGCTCTTCCTTTTCTATCCCTCCACCGGCAAGGGCGCCATCCTGGACGTCCCGGCGGAGACGGGCCTCATCATCAAGTCCCTGAACCGCGTCGACCGCATCGACGCCCTCTACGACCCGCGCCGGCCCAAGGCCTACGTGGAAGAGGTCGCCAGGGTCCTTTCGGCCGCCGTGCCCTATTACCTCATCCTCGACGCCAAGGGCCTGGCCGGCACGGTGGACCTCCTCGAGGGCTTGGAACTCTTCATCGCCCAGCCGATCGAGTCCTCGGGACCGCCGCCGGTTCGGCTGCCCTCCGGCGCCCTCGTCGTGGACGGCGACAAGGCGGTGCAGTTCGCCTCGTACCGCGGCGAGGAGGAGGCCGAGGGCGAGGCGCCGGCGCGGCGCCAGAAGCTCACGCAGGCGCTTTTCCGCCGCCTCGGTCAAAAGGCTTCCTGGCTCGCGGAGCCGACGGTCTTCCCCGTTTTCCAGCGCGCCCTCCGCACCAATCTCTCCACCGACGCGCTCCGGCGCTTCGCGCAGGAGCTCGGCCGCCTCGACGCCGACCGCCTCGTGCAGCAGCGGATCACGGGCGTCTATCGCGAGGTCGACGGCAAGCGCCTGCTCTTCCCCCACTACGACGGGGAGCTCGTCCGGGACATCGTGAAGCAGACCCTGAACGCCCTGTCCAACTCCGGGGGCGCGGACGTCGCCGACAAGATTTTCACCGTCGAGATCCTGAACGGCACCCCGTCCAAGGGCCTCGCCAAGCGAACCGCCGAAATTTTCCAGAGTTTCGGCTACGATGTCGTCTCCGTCGGCAACGCCGACCGGGAAGACTATGCCTCGACCGTCGTCCTCGACCGCTTCGCCAACGCCGAAGCGGCCGGAAACGTCGCCGACGTGATCCGCTGCAGGAACGTCAGCCCCGGCGGCGGCCAGGGCGACGCGGCCGCGGTCGCCGATTTCACCGTCATACTAGGGAATGACTTCAATGGGAGGTACTGTGCCAACTAGCCGCGAATCGGCCTTCGAAATCGCCCGCGTCCTCGCGGAGCACAAGGGCGGGGAGGTCGTCGTCCTCGACCTGGCCCTGCAGTCGGGCTGGACCGACTTTTTCGTCATCGCGACGGCCACGAGCTCGACCCATCTCCGCGGCCTTGACCGCTTCGCGGAGGAATGGGCCGCCCTGAACAAGGTCGAGCGCCGGAACACGCCGCGCATCGCCGACGACGAGGAGTGGGTGCTCCTCGATCTCGGGGACGTGGTGGTCCACCTCATGACCGAGCGGGCCCGCGCCTTCTACGAACTCGAGAAGCTCTGGTTCCAGTCGGAGGCGGTCCGCGTCCAGGCCCCGGAGGCTCCCGGTTCGCCTCCCGGCGGCGCCGCCCGCTGACCGGTCTTTCCCGAATCCCGGAAAAACCGAGGGCCGCCCCCGAGTCTCGCTGGACAGCGAGCTTCCGGGGCGGCCCTTTTCGCGTCGGGAACGGCCTAAAGGATCACTCGTCGAAATCGTCGAAGTCGACGTCTTCCTCGTAGTCGAAATCCTCTTCGTCCTCGTCCGAGTCTTCGTCCTCGAAGTCCCCGGAGTCGTCGTCGAAGTCGTCGTCGTCGTCGAAATCCTCGTCGTCGTCGAGGTCGTCGTCGTCGAGGTCGTCAAAGTCCTCTTCCTCGTCGAAGTCGTCGTCCTCGTACTCGTCGTAGCTGTCGTCGAAGCGGACGAAGGGGGTGGAGGGAGCGGCGTCGCCGATCGACACGAGGGCGAGCTCGGGGCTTGCGTCCAGCGCGTATTCTCCGTAGGTGGGGACCATGGTATTTCCTCCCAGCTGAATGATGGCGCCTCTCGACCGACGGAGGCCGCCGACGCATCTAAACCGTCCTCCACGCTCGGAAGGGCGGCGGGCGGCATCAGGTGAAAATCTAAAAGAGCCGTGGCCGTTCTGTCAACTACGATTCCTTCTTTATTCGAG